>NZ_RAWP01000083.1:0-46750 GCF_003668935.1 Corallococcus sp. AB032C
GGGGTGGCCGGGGTGGGGCTCACCTACGACTTGATTGAACGGCACCGGGACACCCAACCCTGGACGGTGTCGGTGGTGGTGCGCAGGACCTGGACGGACTCGGGGGCTCGCACGGACGTGTCCTTCGACGTGACGGTGCCACTGGCGATGTTCTTTGGGACCCGGATCCCCGCCCCCGAGGATGGAGGGGCGTCTTCGGAGTAGCCCCGGGGCGGACCCCGTACTATGGGAGGTCCACCATGAACTTCGAGCTGACCGACATCCAGCGCGAGATCCAGCGGCTGTGCCGCGAGTTCGCCGCCAAGGAGCTCATCCCCAACGCCCGCAAGTGGGACGAGCAGCACGCGTGGCCCACGGACGCGGTGAAGAAGCTGGCGGAGCTGTCCCTGCTGGGCATCGCGGTGCCGGAGGAGTGGGGCGGCGCGGGCCTGGACAACGTCTGCTACGCCATCGCCATGGAGGAGATTTCGCGCGGCTGCGCCTCCACCGGCGTGATCATGAGCGTGAACAACTCGCTCTACTGCGACCCGGTGTCCAAGTTCGGCACCCCCGAGCAGAAGGAGCAGTTCCTCAAGCCCTTCGCCAGCGGTGAGAAGCTCGGCTGCTTCGGCCTCACGGAGCCCGAGGCCGGCAGCGACGCCGCCGCCCAGAAGACCGTCGCCGTGAAGCGGGGCGACGAGTACATCATCAACGGCTCCAAGAACTGGATCACCAACGGCCCCAAGGCCGACGCCATCGTCCTCATCACGATGACGAACCGGGAAGCGGGCAACAGGGGCATCACCGCGTTCCTGGTGCCCACCAACACCCCCGGCTTCACCCGCGCGGAGCCCGACAAGAAGATGGGCATCAGCGCCGCCTGGTCCTGCTCCATGTTCTTCGAGGACATGCGCGTCCCGGAGAAGTACCGCCTGGGCAAGGAGGGCGAGGGCTTCAAGGTCGCCATGTCCACCCTGGACGGCGGCCGCATCGGCATCGCGTCCCAGGCGCTGGGCATCGCGCGCGCGGCCTTCGAGGAGGCGGTGCGCTACTCCGGTGAGCGCAAGACGTTCGGCAAGGCCATCCGCGAGCACCAGGCCATCCAGTTCATGATCGCGGACATGGCCATGGAGATCGACGCGGCCCGCCTGCTCGTGTGGCGCGCGGCGCTGATGAAGGACAAGGGCGTGCGCCACAGCCCGGAGAGCGCCATGGCCAAGCTCTACGCCAGCGAGATGGCCAGCCGCGTGGCCAACAAGGCCCTGCAGATCCACGGCGGCATGGGCTACAGCAAGGAGATGGACGCCGAGCGCCACGTGCGCGACGCGCGCATCACCGAAATCTACGAGGGGACGAGCGAGATCCAGCGCATCGTCATCTCCGCCAACCTGCTGAAGGAGTAGTCACCCGGCCATGAATCGCGCGCTCCTCCCCGTGCTGTTCCTGTCCCTGGGCCTGGCGTCTCCGCTGGCGCTCGCCCAGGGCACGTCGAAGAAGAAGGCCGCGGCCACGCCGGCTCCGGCCACGACGTCCGCGCCCAAGAAGGACGACGGGCTGGACGTCAGCAAGCTGCCCTTCACCCCGGACTCCATCCGCCAGGTGATCGCCTACCACATGCCTCGGATCCAGGAGTGCTACGAGGACCACATGGTGGAGAAGGACAAGAAGGTGGAGGGCCTGCTCCGCACCACCTTCACCATCACCGCGGAAGGCGCCGTGCGCAGCGCGAAGATCGACAAGCACGGCAGCACGCTGAAGGATGCGGGCCTCAACGATTGCGTGGTGGCGGTGCTGTCGTCCCTGGACTTCCCCAAGCCCCCGGACGGCCGCGACCACCCCATCGAGTACCCGTTCAACCTCAAGGCCATCGAGTAGGGCTTCCGAGCCCCCCAAGGACGCCCGCGCCCGTGAACTTCGACCTCACCGAGACCCAGACGCTCATCCGTGACACCGCTCGCAAGTTCGCCCGCGAGCGCGTGGCCCCGCACGCCCGCGCGTCCGACCGCGAAGAGCGCTTCGACCCGGAAGTCTTCAAGGCCCTGGCCGAAGTGGGCCTGCTGGGCGTGAACCTGCCGGGGAAGTACGGCGGCGCGGAGGCCGGCGTCGTGTCCTACGCGCTGGCCATGATGGAGATGGCCGCCGCGGACGCCTCCGTGTCCGTGGCCATGGCCGTCACCAACATGTGCGGCGAGCTCATCCACGCGGTGGGCACCGACGCGCAGCGGGAGAAGTTCGTCACGCGCATCACCTCCGGTGAGGCCGTCGTGGGCGCGTTCGCGCTGAGCGAGCCGCACGCGGGCTCCGACCCCGGCGCCATGCTCACCACCGCCGTGAAGCGCGGCGACAAGTACGTGCTCAACGGCAGCAAGCAGTGGATCACCTCTGGCGCCTACGCGGGCGTCATCGTCGTGTGGGCCCGCACGGGTCAGTCCGGCAACAAGGGCCTGTCCTGCTTCATCGTGGAGGGCGGCGCCAAGGGCCTCCACGTGGGCAAGCACGAGGACAAGATGGGCCTGCGCGCGTCCAACACCGTGGGTCTCACCTTCGAGGACTGCGAAGTCCCCGCGGAGAACCTCCTGGGCAAGGAGGGCGACGGGTTCCGCCTGGCCATGATGGCGCTGGACGGCGGGCGCATTGGCATCGCGGCGCAGGCGTGCGGCACGGGCCGCGCGGCGCTGGAAGCGACCGTCTCCTACACCAAGGACCGCAAGGCTTTTGGCCAGGCCGTGGCGGACCTGCAGGGCCCGCGCTTCATGATGGCGGACATGCGCACCCAGCTGGACGCCGCCGAGCTGCTCACCCTGCGCGCCGCCGCCCTCAAGGAGGCCGGCCAGCCGTTCACCCGCGAGGCCTCCATGGCGAAGCTCTTCGCCAGCGAGATGAGCAACAAGGTCGCGGACAAGGCCGTGCAGTTGCACGGGGGTTACGGTTACATCGACGAGTTCCCGGTCGAGCGTTACTTCCGGGACGCGCGCGTGCAGACCATCTACGAGGGCACCAGCGAGGTGCAGCGGATGGTCATCGCCCGGGAAACATTCCGGCGCGAGGGGTAACGCTCCGCTTGTCCCACCTGGGGCGAGCGGGCAGGGGGCACCGGCCGGGTAGGACAGATGCGGACGCGGCCGGGCGTTCATAGAACACGGATCACGACTTGGGGCGGTGCACCGCTTGACTCCTGTAAACCCAGGTGTCTAGGGTGCGCGGCTTCCAACCAGCCTTGCGTTCCCATTCAGGGGACACCCGCGGTCTCCCGTCGCTCCCCGCAGGCGGCCGCGCACCCATTCAAACAGGGGGCAGTTGTACCGTTCCAAGGACTTCCCATTCATGCAGCAGAACGTGAACCAGCAGATCGACGGCGGTGACGAAGACTTCGCGGCGATGTTCGAGGCCTCGCTCAAGGAGCGTGGCGGCGACGGAATCCTGAAGGAAGGCGAGATCGTCAAGGGCACGGTCGTGCAGGTGACGAAGGATTTCGCGATCGTGGACATCGGCTACAAGTCCGAGGGTCAGGTCCCGATCTCCGAGTTCACCAACCCCCGCGGCGAAGTCACCGTGAAGGCCGGTGACCCCGTCGAGGTCCTCCTGGAGAGCCGCGAGAACGACACCGGCATGGTCGTCCTCTCCAAGGAGAAGGCCGACAAGATGCGCATCTGGGACGAGATCTCCGCCGCTTGCGAGCGTGATGAGATCGTCAAGGGCACCATCGTCGGTCGCGTGAAGGGTGGCCTCTCCGTCGACATCGGCGTGAAGGCGTTCCTGCCTGGCTCCCAGGTCGACATCCGCCCTGTGCGCAACCTTGATCAGTACATCTCGAAGGAATTCGAGTTCAAGGTCATCAAGTTCAACAAGAAGCGCGGCAACATCGTCCTCTCTCGCCGCGTGCTGCTGGAGAAGCAGCGCGAGGAGATGAAGAAGGAGACCCTCAAGAACCTCAAGGAGGGTGCGGTCCTCAAGGGCGTGGTCAAGAACCTCACGGACTACGGCGCCTTCATCGACCTCGGCGGCATCGACGGCCTGCTGCACATCACCGACATGTCCTGGGGCCGCATCGGTCACCCCAGCGAGATGTTCAACGTCGGTGACGAAGTGCGCGTCGTCGTCCTCAAGTTCGACCCCGCGCAGGAGCGCGTCAGCCTGGGCCTCAAGCAGATCCAGGAGGACCCGTGGCACCGCGCCGACGAGAAGTACCCCGTCGGTACCCGCGTCGCCGGCAAGGTCGTGTCGATCACCGACTACGGCGCGTTCATCGAGATCGAGCAGGGCGTGGAGGGCCTGGTGCACGTGTCCGAGATGTCCTGGACCAAGCGCCTCAAGCACCCGTCCAAGATCCTGGAGGTCGGCCAGACGGTGGAGGCCGTCGTCCTCGACATCGATCCGAAGGCCAAGCGCATCGCGCTGGGCATGAAGCAGATCGAGCAGAACCCCTGGACGCTGCTCGAGGACAAGTACCCGATCGGCTCCGTCATCAAGGGCCAGATCCGCAACGTCACCGACTTCGGCGTGTTCGTCGGCGTCGAGGAGGGTGTGGACGGCCTGGTGCACGTGTCCGACATCTCCTGGACCCAGCGCATCAAGCACCCGGGCGAGATGTTCAAGAAGGGCGACGAGGTCGAGGCGGTGGTCCTCAACATCGACGTCGAGAACGAGCGCTTCAGCCTGGGCATCAAGCAGCTCCAGCCGGACCCCTGGGAGACGCTGTCCGAGCGCCTGCCCGTGGGCAGCCGCGTGAAGGGCAAGGTCACCAAGGTCACCGACTTCGGCGCGTTCGTGGAGATCGAGCCGGGCATCGAGGGCCTCGTCCACGTCTCCGAGCTGAAGGAAGAGCGCGTGGAGAACCCCCGCGACGTGGTGAGCGAGGGCCAGGATGTCGAGGTGAAGCTCATCGACATCAACACCCCGGACCGCAAGGTGGCGCTGTCCATCAAGGCGCTCATCGGCGAGGGCGAGGACTACCGCGAGTACCTGCGCAAGCAGGCCGAGGGTTCCAAGGCCCGCCTGGGCGACGTCATGGCCTCCAAGCTGAAGAAGTAATCAGCCCAACGTCTTGACGTGAATAGCGGCCGGGTTCCCCAGTGGGAGCCCGGCCGTTTCCATTTGATTCGGCGGAAAGCGCCCGTGATAAGTGCCTTTCCGGCGCTTTTCTCTTTTACAGACGGTTCCCTCTCCAGGAGGCAATTCCATGGCTCGTGAAGTCGTCATCGTGGGCGCGGCCCGTACCCCCATCGGCTCCTTCCAGGGAGCGCTGTCCAAGCTCACCGCTCCCCAGCTGGGCGCCATCGCCATCAAGGCGGCGCTGGAGCGCGCGGGCGTGAAGCCGGAGGCCGTGCAGGAGGTCATCATGGGCTGCGTCCTGCAGGCGGGCGTGGGCCAGGCCCCCGCGCGTCAGGCCACCATCTTCGCGGGCCTCCCGGACACCGTCCCGGCCGTCACGCTGAACAAGGTCTGTGGCTCCGGCCTCAAGGCCGTCATCGCCGCGGCGCAGTCCATCGCCCTGGGTGACGCGGACGTCGTCGTCGCGGGCGGCATGGAGTCCATGTCCAACGCGCCCTACATCAGCCACACGATGCGCGGCGGTTCCCGCATGGGCAACGTGGAGTTCAAGGACGCGATGATCTCCGACGGCCTCTGGGACGTGTACGGCAACGTCCACATGGGCAACTGTGCCGAGGAGTGCTCCACCTCGCAGGGCATCAGCCGCGCGCAGCAGGACGAGTTCGCGCTGGAGTCCACGCGCCGCGCCATCCAGGCCCAGAAGGAAGGCCTGTTCGCGGCGGAGATCGTCCCCGTGCAGATTCCCGGCAAGAAGCCGGATGAGTTCACCACCGTCTCCGAGGACGAGGGCCCCAAGAACGCCAAGCCGGACAAGATCCCGGGCCTGAAGCCGGTGTTCAAGAAGGACGGCACCGTGACGGCCGCCAACGCGTCCTCCATCAACGACGGCGCCGCGGCGCTGGTGCTGATGAGCGAGGAGAAGGCGAAGGCCGAAGGCCGCACCATCCTGGGCCGCATCAAGGGCTACGCGCAGGCCGCCCGCAAGCCGGTGGAGTTCACCATCGCGCCGGCGGACGCCATCAACACGCTGCTCACGAAGCAGAACGTGACGGCCAAGGACGTGGACCTCTGGGAGATCAACGAGGCCTTCTCCGTGGTGGCCATCGCCAACAACCGCATCCTCGGCCTGGATCCGGCCAAGGTGAACGTACGCGGCGGCGCGGTGGTGCTGGGCCACCCGATTGGCGCGTCCGGCGCTCGCGTGCTCGTCACGCTGCTCCAGACGATGAAGGACCAGGACAAGAAGCGTGGCGTGGCGTCGCTCTGCATCGGCGGCGGCGAAGGCATCGCGCTGATGGTCGAGCGCTGAGGACACCGACCGCATGAACAAGGTCTACGCGAGCGCGGATGAAGCGGTCGCCGACATCCCGGACAACATCACTCTCATGAGTGGTGGGTTCGGGCTGTGCGGCAACCCCGAGAACCTCATCACGGCCCTGCACAAGAAGAACGTGAAGGGCCTCACCATCATCTCCAACAACTGCGGCACCACGGAGCTGGGGCTGGGCATCCTCCTGCAGAACAAGCAGGTGAAGAAGATGGTCGCCAGCTACGTGGGGGAGAACAAGGAGTTCGAGCGGCAGTTCCTCTCTGGTGAGCTGGAGGTGGAGCTGAACCCGCAGGGCACGCTCGCGGAGCGCATCCGCGCGGGTGGCTGCGGCATCGGCGGGTTCTTCACGCCGACGGGCGCGGGCACCCAGGTGGCGGAGGGCAAGGAGTCGCGCATGATCGACGGGCGGCTCCACGTCCTGGAGACGCCGCTGAAGGCGGACTTCGCCATCGTCCATGCATGGAAGGCGGATACCTGGGGCAACCTGGTGTTCCACAAGACGGCTCGGAACTTCACTCCCATGATGTGCATGGCCGCCAAGGTCACCATCGTGGAGGCGGAGCACATCGTGCAGCCGGGCGAGCTGGACCCGGACCTGGTGCACATCCCGAGCATCTTCGTGCACCGCATCGTGCAGGCGCAGAACCTCCAGAAGTGGATCGAGCGGCGGACCGTCCGCAAGAAGGCGTCCTGAGCCATGCCCCTGACTCGTGAACAGATCGCGCAGCGCATCGCCCAGGAGCTGAAGGACGGCTTCTACGTGAACCTGGGCATCGGCATCCCCACGCTCGTGCCCAACTACATCCCCCACGGGGTGGAGGTGGTGCTCCAGTCGGAGAACGGCCTGCTCGGCATCGGGCCTTACCCCGAAGAGGGGAGCGAGGACCCGGATCTCATCAACGCGGGCAAGGAGACGGTGACGGAGGTGAAGGGCTCCGCCTTCTTCGACTCCGCGCTGTCCTTCGGGATGATCCGCGGCGGCCACATCGACCTGGCCGTGCTGGGCGCCATGGAGGTCAGCGAAGAGGGTGACCTGGCCAACTGGATGATCCCCGGCAAGATGGTGAAGGGCATGGGCGGCGCCATGGACCTGGCCGTGGGTGCCAAGCGCATCTACGTGGCCATGGAGCACGCCAACAAGGACGGGCAGCCCAAGATCCTGAAGAAGTGCTCGCTGCCGCTGACCGGCCTCAAGTGCGTGCACCACATCGTCACGGACCATGCGTTCATGGACGTGACGCCGGAGGGACTGGTCCTCCGCGAGCTGGCACCCGGACTGACGGTGGAACGGGTGCAGCAGCTCACCGAGCCGAAGCTGAAGATCGCGCCCGACCTGCGCGAGATGAAGTTCCAGGCCTGACCTGGAGTGCTAGGGTGCGCTTCCGTCTCTCCGAGTGGGACGGAAGCCACCATCCCCCGGAGAGCGGAGTACGTCATGGCCGACACTTCGGAGAAGCCCGTCCCCGCGCCTCGCGCGCACCGCATCGACCATGAGCTGCCCGTGGCGTACCGCACGGTGGCGGGCTTCGTGACGGACTGGGCGGTGAACCTGTCGCGCGGCGGGCTCTACATCAACACGCAGCAGCCGTTGCCGGTGGGCACGGTGGTGCGGCTGTTGGTGTCGCTGCCGGGAGCCAGCTTCCCGGTGGACCTGTCCGGGACGGTGACCCGCACGAACCCCCAGGGGACGCCGGGCTCCGAGGTGCCGGGGATGGCGGTGGAGTTCCTGGACGTTGACGATGAGAAGCGGTCGCGCATCGAAGCGTTCGTGGAGCGCCTGCGGGAAGCCCTGCCGGCGGACGAGCGTGGCAGTGCGACCCGGAAGTAGGGCGGCCCCACCCAGGCGGCCCCCTCGAGTGCGCCTGCGATGACGACGCTGCCCGAATCCCCCATTGAACTGACGATTGAACGGCTGGGCCAGCTGGGTGAAGGCGTGGCCCAGTGGGAGGGGCGCACCGTCTTCGTGCCCGGCGCCTTCCCCGGCGACACCGTGCGCGTGCGCCTGGAGTCCCAGGGCAAGGTCCTGCGCGGCCTGTTGGGCCAGGTGCTGACGGACGGTGCGGAGCGCGTGTCGTCGCGCTGCGTCCTGTCCGACGCGTGCGGCGGCTGTGACTGGCTGGAGCTGTCCGTCCCGGCGCAGCGGTCCGCGAAGCAGGAGATCGTCCTCTCCACCCTGGAGCACCTGGGCCGCCTGAAGCGCACGGCCTTCACGGTGCGGCCGTTGATGGTGGCGCCTCGGGACTGGGGCTACCGCCGCCGCGCGGTGCTGCACGGGGCGGGGAAGGGGGCGCTCGGCTACTTCGGCCGGCGCACGCACGAGCGCATCCCCGTGGACGTCTGCCCGGCGCTGACACCGGTGCTCACGGCGCTGCCCGGGAAGCTGGCCCCGCTGCTCAAGCCGCTGGCCAAGGACACCGAGGAGGTGCTGCTGCTCGCCGAGGGCGACAAGGCCGCGTTCGCGGTGAACCTCAGCGGCCGGGTGACGGCGCGGCACCTGGAGGCGGCGGAGGCGGCGGTGCGCGCGCTGCGGCTGGAGGGCGCGGTGCTGGTGCCCAAGGAGGGGTCGGCGCGGCTCATCGGCCGGCCGGTGCTGCGCTCGCTGTCTCCTCTGCGCCCCGAGGTGCCGGTGTACCTGCGGCCGGATGCGTTCGCGCAGGCGCACGCGGAGGCCAACGTGGGGCTCGTCACCACGGCCCTGTACGAGCTGGGCGCGAAGGAGACGGACTCCGTGCTGGAGCTGTACTCCGGCAACGGCAACTTCACCTTCCCGCTGGCGGGCACGGCCGGGTCGGTGCTGGGCGTGGAGTCGTCGCCGGTGGGCGTGGAGCTGGCGCAGCGGAGTGCTCGCGAGGGTGGGGTGGCCAACGTGCGCTTCATCCAGGGCGACGCGCGCAAGGTGTGCGACGGGCTGGTGGCGGAGGGGCGTTCGTTCGACCTGTGCCTCGCGGATCCGCCGCGGGCCGGGGCGCCGGGCCTGGCGAAGTGGATGCGCGCGCTGAACGTGCGCCGGGTCGTCTACGTGGCGTGCGACCCGGCTTCGCTGGCGCGCGACGCGGCGGGGCTGGTGGAGGCCGGTTACAAGCCGGTGGCGCTCCAGGTGGTGGACATGTTCCCGCAGACGCACCACGTGGAAGCGGTGATGTCCTTCGAACGGGGAGCCTGACGCGCCATGGACGCCCGCATCGTCGAGTTCGCCGAGGTCCTCCGCCAGAACGGCGTGCGCGTCAGCACGTCCGAGGTGCAGGACGCCCTGCGCGCCACGGCGGAAGTGGGCGTCCAGGACCGGAGCCTGTTCCGCTCCGTGCTGCGCGCCACGCTGGTGAAGCGCGAGCTGGACGTGGAGACGTTCCGCCGCGCGTTCGACTTCTACTTCTCCGGCGCGGCCCGCACGTTCGAGGCCATCGACAAGTCGCTGGCGAAGCAGCTGGAGGAAGAGGGCTACCTGGAAGGCGACCTGCTGAAGATGGTCATCTACCAGATGAACCTGCTGGCGCCGGAGATGTCCCCGCTCGCGCAGGCCATCCTCGCGGGTGACCGCGCGCGGCTGGCGCAGATCTTCCGTCAGGCGTCGCTCCAGCTGGATCTGGGGCAGTTGGAGAGCCCGCTTCAGACGGGGTTCTTCACGCGGCGGATGCTCGCGGGCGCGGGCATGGAGCGGGCGCGCTCCGACCTCAAGTCGATGGAGGACGAGCTGAAGGCTCGCGGGCTCCATGCCGAGGGCGTGGAGATCGTCTCACGCCACGTGGCCGCGGCGATGCGCAAGATTGAGGACGCCGCTCGCGCGGAGGTGAAGCGTCAGTCCGAGGCTCGCATCCGGCGCCGCACGGACAACGTCACGGAGAAGCCGCTGCACCTGCTCACGCAGGCGGAGGTGGACCAGATGGAGGCCGCCGTCCGCACGATGGCGGAGAAGCTCAAGAGCCGGATGATCCGCAAGCAGCGCTCGCACCGTCGCGGGTCGCTCCACGCCCAGCGCACGCTGCGCCGGAACATGCCGTGGGATGGCATCCCCATGGTGCCCGTGTTCCGCACCCGCAGGCCCGAGCGCCCGGAGTTGGTGGTGCTCTGCGACGTGTCCGACTCCGTGCGCAATGCGTCCCGCATGATGCTGCTGTTCATGCACACGATGCAGTCGCTGTTCGTGCGCGTGCGCTCGTTCGTCTTCGTGTCCGACGTGGGCGAAGTGACCCAGTTCTTCAAGGACCTGGACGTGAGCGAGGCCATCGACGCGGCGACCGCAGGGCGCACCGTGTCCATGAGCTCCAACTCCAACTACGGCCGTGCGCTGGCGGACTTCACGCGCGACCACCTGGGCAGCATCACGCGCCGCACGACCGTGATGATCATTGGCGACGGCCGCAACAACTACAACGCGAGCAACGCCTGGGCCCTGAAGGACCTGAAGCGCAAGGCCAAGCGCGTGCTGTGGATCTGCCCCGAGGACCGGGGCAACTGGGGCATCGGCGACAGCGAGATGCTCACCTACGAGAAGCACTGCACCCAGGCCGTGGTCGTCACCTCCGTGACGGACCTGGCCCGCATCGCGGAACAGCTCGTCCCCGTCTGAAAACCCTTTCGCACCCGAGGAGCGCCCCCATGGCCCCGTCCTTCTTCGACGACTACCAGGACGTCCCCAACGTGGAGACCGGTCCGGACTTCGACGCCGCCGACGACCGCACGCTGCGCATGGCGTCCCGGCCGGTGGACAAGGCGCTGCTCGACCAGCTGGTCCGCTACCAGGAGACCTTCCTGGCGCACGTGGAGGTGGACGCCGGTCCGGAGGCCATGGCCGGCGCGGCGAAGGCGGCGCTGGAGACCAGCGGCCTGGACGTGAAGGCAGCGGAGTGGGGGAGCGCCGTCCTCCGGGCCTTTGGCGGGCGGCGGTGGACCGTGCAGCGGCTGCGCTCGAAGCTGACGGAGCTGGAGTCCCGCTCCGGGCCGGAGGTGGACGAGGTGAAGAAGCGCGTCCAGGGCGAGCTGGTGAAGCAGGAGCGGGAGACGGACGCCCTGGGCCGGCGGTACGGCGTGGAGACGGTGGCCCTGCTCCGGGAGCGCGAGGCGGAGCTGGTGGCCCTGCACACCCGGCTCACGAAGGTGCTCAGCCGGGGATGACCCGGCGTGTCCGCCCGGTTGCATTCCGCGTCCGGGCGTTCCATAACGGCCCGTTTTCCTTCAAGGCCCACCCATGAAGCGCTACTTCATCCACACCTTCGGCTGCCAGATGAACGTCAACGACTCGCTCCGCATGAGCGAAGCGTTGTCGAAGATGTCCTACGTCCCCACGCCGGAGCCGGACAACGCGGACCTCATCATTCTCAACACCTGCTCCATCCGGGAGAAGGCCGAGGACAAGATGCTGTCCGCGCTGGGGCGCTACCGCGCCGTGAAGGCCAGCCGGGGCGCCATCCTGGGCGTGGGCGGCTGCGTGGCCCAGCAGGAGAAGGACAAGCTGCTCAAGAAGGTCCCGTACCTGGACTTCGTCTTCGGCCCGGACAACATCGCGAAGCTGCCGGAGGTCATCGCCCGCGTGCAGGACGCCCGCGAGCGCGTGGTGGAGACGGCCTTCGTGGACTCCGAGGAGTACGTCTTCCCGCGCGCCGACGCGGAGACGTCCCGCGGCAAGGTGACCGAGTTCGTCACCGTGATGAAGGGCTGCGACAACGTCTGCTCGTTCTGCATCGTCCCGCACACCCGTGGCCGCGAGGTGAGCCGCAACTTCCCGGAGGTGCTCAACGAGGTGGCGGACCTGGCCGGCGTGGGCCTTCGCGAAGTCACGCTCATTGGCCAGAACGTCAACTCGTACCTGGGCGGCATCAGCTTCGCGCAGCTGCTGCTGCGCACCGCGGAGGTGCCGGGCATCGAGCGCGTGCGCTTCACCACCAGCCACCCGCATGACCTGTCGGACGAGCTGATCGAAGCGTTCCGGGTGCAGCCGAAGATCGCCCCGCACTTCCACCTGCCGGTGCAGTGCGGCAGCGACCGCATCCTGAAGATGATGCGCCGCGACTACACCGTCGAGCAGTACATGGAGCGGCTGGAGAAGCTGCGCGCCGCGCGGCCCGGCATCGCCATCACCACGGACATCATCGTGGGCTTCCCCGGTGAGACCGAGGAAGAGTTCGAGATGACGATGCAGCTCACCGAGCGGGTGAAGTACGACAACCAGTTCTCCTTCGTGTACAGCCCGCGCCCCAAGACGGGCGCCGCGCTGCGCGAGAAGGACTGGGGCCCCATCCCGCACGAGGTGAAGGTGGCCCGGCTGGAGCGGCTGCAGAAGCTGCAGCGGCGCATCAGCGGCGAGTACACCCAGGCGCAAGTGGGCCTGGACGTGGAGGTGCTGGTGGAAGGGCGCTCGCGCTACGACGCCACCAAGCGCTTCGGCCGCACGCCGGAGAACCGCACGGTGAACTTCGAGGGCGATGCCCCCGCGGGCGCCATCGTGAAGGTGCACGTGGAGCGCGCGACGCCCAACCAGCTCGGGGGCAAGCAGTTGGTGGTGCTCCAGGCCCCCACCATGGCGCCGCCCGCCGTGGAGCTGCCCGTGCCGCTGCATGTCCCGGCGGAGGCCTGACGCTTCCGCCGCTGTCCCGCCGTCGGAGGTAGCCCCATGCCGTTGAAGCCGTTTCGCGGGGTGTCCCCCCGCGTCCATCCGAGCTGCTTCATCGAGGACTCCGCCCAGGTGGTGGGCGATGTGGAGCTGGGCGAGGACTCGTCCATCTGGTTCAACTCCGTGCTGCGCGGGGACGTGAACTCCATCCGCATTGGCAAGCGCACCAACATCCAGGACCTCACCATGATCCACGTCACCAGCCAGGGTGACTCGACGACGGTGGGCGATGACTGCACGGTGGGCCACCGGGTCATCCTCCACGGGTGCGTCGTGGGCCACCGGGTGCTGGTGGGCATGGGCGCCATCCTGATGGACGGCGTGGAGGTGGGGGACGACTGCATCATCGGCGCGGGCACGCTGCTGACGCCCGGGACGAAGATTCCCCCGGGGTCGCTGGTGGTGGGCTCGCCCGGCAAGGTGAAGCGCCCCATCCACGACGGCGAGCGCGAGTTCCTGGTGCAGTCCGCCCTCCACTACGTGCACACCGCCGCCGAACACCGCGCCAGCCGCTGACGTGGCCGCGTTGTGCGTGTTAGGAACACCCCATGGCGCTCGCCCCCGAGACGACCCTGAAGGCCTGTCCGCTCTTCAAGGGCTTCACCGACACCGGCATCTCCATCTTCGCGGCGGCGGCCGTGTCGCGCGCCTTCCCCAAGGGGACGGCCTTGTTCACCGAGGGCAAGGCGGGGGACTCGCTGCTGATTGTCGGTGAGGGCACGGTGCGGCTGAGCGCCCGGAGCCCCTCGGGAGAGGACGTGCCCCTGGGCGAAGTGACCGTCGGAGAGCCCCTGGGCGAGCTGGCGCTCGTGCAGAAGGGCGAGCGGCTGTGCTCGGCCACGGCGCAGACGGACGTGATGGCGCTGGAGATCCGCTCAGCGGATTTCCAGAAGCTGCTCGCGCAGAAGCCGCAGGCCTGCATCAAGCTGCTGATGGGCATCGTCAGCCACTTCGGCGCGAAGGCCCGGGACAACCGGGACATGCTGCGCACGCTGGTGGCGCGGGCCCCGGGAACCTGAACGCCTGTCGGACAGGTGGCGCCGGGCTCATGCCGGGAGGCCGGAAAGGCGAACGGTCCTGCCACTCGCCCCCGAGGTGGTTACTGTGCTCGCCAGGAGGCCCTCCAGGCTCCCAGACTGTCGCACACCGTGGGTGTGGGTAGACATACGGCCGACGGCTTTCGTGATGTGGCGCGGACGCTTGAGGTGGGAAGCTGGGCGGCCGGAGTTTTCAACTGCCGCACCCGGTTGATGGCTGGGTGATGGATGGGCTGGCCCGGGTGGTTGCCGAGCGGCCCTTCGGGAAGTGATTGGACGGAACGACGCGTGGAAGAACTGCTCACCAACCTGCTCGGTAACTCCCAGGGCCTCTTCGCCTACCTGACCGTGTTCGCCATCCTGGTGGCGTGCGGGCTGGGTGTGCCGCTGCCGGAGGACATCTCGCTCATCCTCGGTGGGTTCCTGGCGCACAAGGGCGCGGCCCACCTGCCGGTGATGATGGCGGTGGGGTTCTTCGGCATCCTGGTGGGTGACAGCCTCATCTACCTGGCGGGGCGCCGGCTGGGCACGCGGCTGGGGCGCGACCCGGGGGCGAAGGGCGGAGGGTTCTTCTCCAAGATCGTCACGCCGGAGAAGCGGGCGAAGGTGGAGTCGCTCTTCGTCACGCACGGCCAGAAGATCGTGATGATTGCCCGCTTCATGCCGGGCGTGCGCGCGGTGACGTACTTCACCGCGGGCTCCGTGCACATGTCGTACTGGCGCTTCATCTTCTGGGACGGGCTGGCGGCGCTGCTGTCCGCGCCGGTGTTCGTGTGGCTCGGGTTCCACTTCGGTGGCGAGCTGGACATGGTCATCCGCAAGCTGAAGGACGGCCAGGTCGTGGTGATGGGGTCGCTGGCGGTGCTGGCGGTGGGCTACTTCGTCTACCGCCGCCGCAAGAACGCGAAGCTCAAGGCCGAGGCCGCCGCCAAGGAGCAGCTGACGCCGGTGGCCCTGCCGCCCGTGCCGGAGACGCTGGAGAACAGCATGTCGCCGACGCGCGCGGCCAGCCCCAACGCCTTCTTCGACGTGCCCGCCGACAAGGCGCCCGCGTCCGAGCCGGACCTGAACGCGCACAAGTAGTCACCGTGCAGCGGTGACGTGGTTCACGGACCCCGCCCCCTCGCAGGAGGGAGCGGGGTTCTTCGTTGCGGGCCCGCGGGGGTTACCTCACTCCTGGCCCGCGTCGTGGAGTGCCTTCGTCAGCAGCTCCGCCACGGATTGCACGGTGGGCTCGCGCAGCAGCGTGTGGTGGGTGCCCGGCAGCTCGTGCGATTCGAGCTGTTCGCCCACCAGCGCCGCCCAGCCGCCGTCGGGCGTGCGGGTCTCGTCCCGCTCCTCCGCGTGGATGCGCAGCACGCGCTGAGACATCGCGGGCGGGTGGTAGCGCCGGGCCGCTTCGAGGTTCGCCGCGAAGACCTGGAAGAGGGCCGTGGCGTCCATTCCGGGCGGCAGGGCTCCGGCCAGGGCCGCGGACTCCAGCACCGTGTCCACATCCAGGTCCGTCAGCGACACGCCCATCAGGTCCTGCGCGAACAGGCCCACCGCCAGCGTGCGGTCCAGGTCCGGCTCCGAGTCCGGCACCGTCTCCGGCACGTACGAGTCGATCATCGCCACCAACTCCACCGCTTCACCTGCCTCGCGGAGCTGGTACGCCATCTCGTAGGCGATGACGCCACCCAGGGACCAGCCACCCAGGTGGTACGGGCCGTGGGGTTGGACGCCTCGCACCACGCGCACGTAGCTGGCGGCCAGGGCCTCCACGGTGTCCAGCGGCTGATCCGTGCCGTCGAGGCCTCGAGCCTGGATGCCGTAGAAGGGCTGATCCGGTCCCAGCCCCCGCGCCAGCTCCGCGTAGGCCAGCACGTTGCCTCCCACCGGGTGCACGCAGAAGAACGGCGGTGCGGTGCCCGGGCCTTCCTTCGTGAAGGGCACCAACGGCGTGAAGGGCTTCGGCGCCTCCGGCTCGGCCTCTGCCAGCAGGACCGCGAACCGCTCCACGCTGGGGGCCTGGAAGAGCGTCGACAGCGGGAGCTTCCGGCCCGTCTCCCGGTGCACCGCCGCCATCAGCCGCACCGCGAGCAGCGAGTGTCCGCCCAGTTCGAAGAAGCTGGAGCGCACGTCCACCGCGGCCACGCCCAGGGCTTCGGCCCAGAGACGCTCGAGCATCGCTTCATGCTCGTCCCTGGGGCCGACCGTCGCTTCGGGGTTCGTGGCCTGGTCCACCGGTGCCGGCAATGCCGCTCGGTCCACCTTGCCGTTGGGCGTCAGAGGCAGGACGGGCAGGGCGACGTAGGCCGCCGGGACCATGTAGTCCGGCAGCGAGCGCTGGAGGTGGCTTCGGAGCGGAGCGGTGTCCACCTCCGGCGCCACGTACGCCACCAGTCGCTGCATGCCCGGCACGTCCTCGCGCACCAGCACCATCGCGTCACGGATGCCCGGATGCGTGCGCAGCGCGGCTTCGATTTCGCCCGGCTCGATGCGGTAGCCGCGCAGCTTCACCTGGAAGTCCACGCGACCCATGAAGTCCAGCGTGCCGTCCTGCTTCCAGCGGACCCGGTCGCCCGTGCGGTACAGGCGGGCTCCGCGCTCCGTGCTGAACGGGTGGGGGAGGAAGCGCTCCGCCGTGAGGTCCGGCCTGTTGCGGTAGCCGCGCGCCAGTCCTTCGCCCGAGATGAACAGCTCGCCCGGCACTCCCACGGACACGGGGTTCAGGTTCGCGTCCAGCACGTACACGCCCACGTTGAGCATGGGCCGGCCGATGACGGGCGTGGGCTGCGCCGTGCCCTGGATGCACTCGATGGTGGACGCCACGGTGCCCTCGGTGGGGCCGTAGGCGTTGTAGGCCTTCGTGTGATTCGTGGCCGCGAGCGTGCGCCACGTCACCTCGTCCATCGCCTCACCGCCGATGAAGCAGATGCCCGGCACGTGGGACTGATCCAGGACGCCTGCCTCCAGCAGCAGCTTGAACAGCGACGGCGTGCAGTCCAGCGCGTCGATGCGCCGCTGCTCCAACCACGTGAGCATCGCCTCCGGATCCTGCCGCACGGCCTCCGGGACGATGCACAGGCAGTGGCCGTCCGCCATCAACAGCAGCTGCGTCACGGACGCGTCGAAGTAGAGCGGCCCGTTGAGGCTCACCCGCATCACCTTGGGCGCCTGCGTGTAGCAGGCCTCCGTCAGCGAGCGATGCAGGTGCGCCAGCGAGCGGTGCTGGATCATCACGCCCTTGGGCATGCCCGTGGAGCCCGACGTGTAGATGACGTAGGCCAGGTGCTCTGGCCGTGTGGCCGTGCGCGGGTTTCCCGGCGAGGACGCTTCGATGCGCCTCGCGTCCACGTCCAGCCGCACCACGTGCCGCACCGCCGGCTGCCACGACTCCACCAGGGACTGCGTGGTCAGCAGCACGGCCGCGCCGCTGTTCTCCAGGATGAAGGCCCTTCGCGCTTCAGGTGCCGCGGGGTCTAGCGGCACGTACGCGCCGCCCGCCTTGAGGATGCCCAGGAGCGCGACGATGGCCTCCGGCGAGCGCTCCAGGCAGAAGGCCACCGGCACATCGGGGCCCACGCCCAGTGAGCGCAGGTAGTGCGCCAGTTGGTTCGCGCGCACGTTGAGCTGGTGGAACGACACCGTCGTGTCGCCCATCACCACGGCGGGCGCCTTGGGCGTGCGCGTCACCTGCTGTTCGAAGCGTGCGTGGAAGGGCAGGTCGGACTCGAAGCGGATCGTCTCGCCGCTCCACTCCTCCAGCACCCACTGGCGCTCCTCCGCCGTCAGCAGGGGCAGGGTGTCCAGCGCGGCATCGGGCTTCGCGACCGCGCCTTCCAGCAGTTGGACCAGGTGCTCGGACAGCCTGCGGGCCGTGGCGGACTCGAAGAGGTCCGTGGCGTAGGAGAGGTCGCCCTCGAAGCCTCGCTCCGTGCGGCTCAGCGTCAGGTCCAGGTCGAACTTCGTCGTGGGCAGGTCCACCTCCACCGGGCGCAGCGTCAGCTCCGGCAGACGCACCTCCGCTTCCGGCATGTTCTGGAGCGCGAAGAGGGCCTGGATGAGCGGCGTGCGCGACAGGTCGCGCGTGGGCTGCACGGCTTCCACCAGGCGCTCGAAGGGGATGTCCTGGTGCTCGTACGCGCCCAGCGTGGTGGTGCGCACCTGCGAGAGCAGCTTCCGGAACGACGGGCGGCCGTCGAACCTGGCGCGCAGCACCAGCGTGTTGACGAAGAAGCCGATGAGGCCCTCCGTCTCCGCGTGACGGCGGCCCGCGATGGACGTGCCCACCAGCAGATCCTCCTGGCCGGAGTACCGGTGCAGCAGCGTCTGGAAGGCCGCGAGCAGCACCATGAAGGGCGTGGCGCCTTCCGCCTGGGCCAGCGCTTCCACCGCCTCACTCAACGACAGCGGCAGGCGCACAGGGAACGTAGCGCCCCGGGCGGAACGCTGGGGCGGACGCGGCTTGTCGGTGGGCAGGGCCAGGGCCTGCGGAGCTCCGGCCAACTGCTGCGTCCACCACGCGAGCTGCGCGTCCAGCACTTCGCCCTGGAGCCAGCCTCGCTGCCACACGGCGAAGTCCGGGTACTGCACCGGCAATGGGGCCAGCGGCGAGGGCTGACCCTGCCGGAAGGCCTCGTAGAGCGCGGTGACTTCGCGCACCAGGATGCCCATGGACCAGCCGTCGCCGATGGCGTGGTGCAGGCACAACAGCAGCACATGTTCCTGCTCGCCCAGCTTCAACAGCGTGAGCCGCGTGAGCGGACCCATGGCGAGGTCGAAGGGCCGCAGCGCGTCCTCGCTCGCGAGCCGCACGGCCTCCGCTTCTCTCTCATCGTCGGGCAGGCCCGTCAGGTCCACCACCGACAGGACTCCGGTGGGGGCGGGGTGCACGTGCTGGCGGGGTTCGCCGTCGTGGGCCTCGAACGTCGTGCGCAGCGCTTCGTGACGCTGCACCAGGGCGTCGAAGGCCTGCTGTAGCGCGGGCACGTCCACCGCGCCGGAGAGGCGCAGCGCGGTGGGCATGTTGTAGAGCGCGCTGCCCGGGTCGAGCTGATCGATGAACCACAGCCGCTGCTGCGCGAACGACAGCGGGTGCGGACCGGGCGTCGCGGCGGGACGCAGCGGTGGCAGGGCGTTGGCCTCCGGTGCATCCGGCAGCCGCTGGGCGAGCGCCGCCACGGTGGGGGACTCGAACAACGCGCGGACGCCCACGTCCACGCCGAAGCGGGCGCGGATGCGGGAGACCAGCTGTGTGGCCAACAGCGAGTGGCCGCCCAGCTCAAAGAAGTGGTCGTTGCGGCCCACGACGGGCACGTTCAACAGCTCCTCCCACAGCGAGGCCAGGGCCACCTCCGCGGGCGTCGCCGGAGCCTCGTACGAGCGCGCGGCGCGCCACTGCGCCTCCGGTGACGGCAGGGCCTTGCGGTCCACCTTGCCGTTGGGAGTCAGCGGCAGGGCGGGCAGGGTGACGAAGGCCGACGGCACCATGTACTCCGGCAGGTGCTTGCGCAGGTGCTCTCGCAGCACCTCTGTGTCGCCGTCCGTCACCACGTAGGCCACGAGCCGCGCATCGCCCGGCGTGTCTTCCCGGACCAGGGCCAACGCGTCCCTCACTCCGGCATGCGTGCGCAGCGTGGCTTCGATTTCGCCCAGCTCGATGCGGTAGCCGCGCAGCTTCACCTGGAAGTCCAGGCGGCCCATGAACTCCAACGTCCCGTCCGGCCGCCAGCGGCCCTTGTCTCCCGTGCGGTAGAGGCGGGCTCCGGGCTCCGCGCTGAAGGGATCCGGGACGAAGCGCTCGGCCGTCAGGTCCGGACGGCCCAGGTAGCCGCGCGTGACGCTTTCGCCGGAGAAGCACAGCTCGCCCGGCATGCCGAAGGGCACCAGGCGCTGCCGTGCGTCGAGCACGTACGCGTTCAGGTTCGCCAGCGGCCGCCCGATGACGGGCTCCGTCCGGGGACTGCCCTGGATGGAGGCTCCCGTCGTGCCGACCGTGCACTCCGTGGGGCCGTAGCCGTTGAAGGCGCGCGTGCGGTCTGTCGCCGCGAGCCGCCGCCATGTCTCCACGTCCAGCGCGTCGCCGCCCGTCACGATGACCGGCGGCACCCAGGCCCGCTCCAGCAGTCCGGCAGCGAGGAGCGGCTTGAGCTGCGCGGGCGTGCAGTCCAGCGCGTCGACGCGGTGCTGCTCCAGCCAGGTGAGCATCGCCTGCGGGTCCAGGCGCAGCGCGTCCGGAACGACGTGGAGGCAGTGCCCGTCGATGAGGTGGACCACGCGCTCAATCACCGCGTCGAAGTACAGCGGCGCGTTGACGCTGATGCGCTGTCCACGCGGCTGGCCCGCGTAGAACGCGCGGCCCATGGCCCGGTGCATGTTGAGCACGGAGCGGTGCTGCACCATCACGCCCTTGGGCGTGCCCGTGGATCCGGACGTGTACAGCACGTACGCCAGGTGCTCCGGGCCTGTCAGGGCGGGCAGGGGGTCGTGGGAGAGGGCACCCAATCCGGGTTGCTCCACGTCCAGCCAGACCTCCTGGACGCCGTAGGGGCTCCAGTCCCCGCACGCGGTCTCCGTCGTGACGAGCACGGCCGCGGCGCTGTCCTTCAGCACGAAGTCCCTGCGCGCTGGTGGGGCTCCGGGGTCCAGCGGGACGAAGGCCCCGCCCGCCTTGAGCACCGCGAGGAGCGCGACGATGGACTCCACCGAGCGCTCCAGGCACAGCGCCACCCGCACCTCCGGGCCCACCCCCAGCGAGCGCAGCCGCCACGCGAGCTGGTTCGCCCGCGTTTCGAGCTGCCGGTACGTCAACGCCGTCTCCCCGAACACCACGGCTGGGACATCCGGGGTGCGCGCCACCTGCCGCTCGATGAGGCCGTGCAGCGTGGCGTCGCGCTCGAAGTCGAGCAGCTCACCGCCGCCCATGCGCACCAGCCGCACCAGCTCCTCCGGCGACACGAGCGACACGTCCGCCAGCGGCAGGTCCGGCGCGTCGCACACGGCCTCCAGCAGGCGGCGCAGGTGCGCGGCGAACCGCTCGATGGTGCCCGCGTCGTACCACTCCGCGGCGTAGTGGAAGCGGCCCTCGTAGCCGTCGCGGGTCCGGTTCAGGTCCAGCGCCAGCTCGAACTGCGTAGGTGTGCCGCCGTCGAAGGAGGCCGGCCCCACGGTGAGGCCGGGCACCGCGAGCTCCGGCACGGGCGCGTTCTGGAGCGCGAACATCGCCTGGAACAGCGGCGTGCGGCCCAGGTCTCGCTCGGGCTGGAGCGCCTCCACCAGGTGCTCGAACGGGATGTCCTGGTGCTCGTACGCGCCCAGCGTGGTGGCGCGCACCTGCGACAGCAGCTCGCGGAAGGTCGTCTTCGCACCGAAGCGGCCGCGCAGCACCAGCATGTTCACGAAGAAGCCGATGAGGCCCTCCGTCTCCGCGTGCCTGCGGTTCGCGATGGGCGAGCCCACCAGCACGTCGTCCTGTCCGGACATGCGCGACAGCACGGCCTGGAACGCCGCCAGCAGCGCCATGAAGGGCGTGGCGCCTTCGGCCTGTGCCAGCGCATCCACGCGCTCGCTCAGGACGCGCGGCAGCGTCACCCGGACCAAGCCGCCCCGTTGCGTGGAGGTGGCGGTCCTTGGCCGGTCCGTGGGCACGTCCAGCACGAAGGGTGCTCCGGACAACTGGTTCTTCCACCACTCGACCTGCGCTTGCAGCACGCCGCCCTGGAGCCAGCCGCGCTGCCAGACCGCGAAGTCCGCGTACTGCACCGGCAGCTCCGGCAGGGCGGCGAAACGGCCCGCGCGCCGGGCCTCGTAGAGGGCCGTGAGCTCCTGCACGAGGATGCCCAGGGACCAGCCGTCGGACACGATGTGGTGCAGGTGCAGCACCAGCACGTGCTCCCGTTCATCCAGCTTCATGAGCAGGGCACGGATCACCGGCCCGCGTGTCAGGTCGAACGGGCGGAGCGTCTCCGCGTGGCCCAGGCGCTGGGCTTCGGCCTGCTTCGCGGCGCGGCTGCCCAGGCCCGTCAGGTCCACCAGCTCCAGAGGGACGTGACCCTCCGGGTGGATTTCCTGCACGGGCTTGCCCATCTCCATGCGGAAGGTGGTCCGCAGGGATTCATGCCGCGCCATCAGCGCGTCCAGGCTGGCGCGCAGCGCGTCCACGTCCAGGTCGCCGGTGAGGCTCAGGGGCAGCGGCATGTTGTAGAGCGGGCTGCCCGGCTCCAGCTGATCGACGAACCACAGCCGCTGCTGCGCGAACGACAACGGCGGAGCGGACGTCCTCTCGGCACGGACCAGCGGCGGCGCCTGGGTGCGGCGCGCGCTCACCAGCCGCTCCGCCAGCGACGCCACCGTGGGCGCACGGAACAGCTCGCCCAGCGGCAGCTCCACGCCCAGCGTCGAACGGATGCGCGACACCACCTGCGTGGCCAGCAGCGAATGCCCACCCAGATCGAAGAAGTCGCCGTGGATGTCCACGGTGTCCAGATGCAGCACCTCCGCCCAGATGCCCGCGAGCGCCTTCTCCAGCTCGTTCCGGGGCGCGGCGATGGCGCCGTCCGTGACACGGGTCTGGGGCGCGGGCAGGGCCTTGCGGTCCACCTTGCCGTTGGGGCTCAGGGGCAGCTTCTGCAGCACCACGATGGCGGTCGGCACCATGTAGTCCGGCAGCTGCTTCTGCACGGACGCTCGCAGCGCGCCCGTGTCCAGGCCTTCGTCTTCACCGCACACCACATAAGCCACGAGGCGCTTGTCGCCGGGCACGTCCTCGCGCACCACGACCACCGCCTCCTCGACCTCCGGCGACTGGCGCAGCACGGCTTCGATTTCGCCCGGCTCCACGCGGAAGCCTCTCAGCTTCACCTGGAAGTCGGCGCGGCCCAGGAACTCCAACGTCCCGTCGCGCTGCCAGCGCACGCGGTCGCCCGTGTCGTAGAGGCGCGCTCCGGGTTCGGTGGCGAAGGGGTGGGGGATGAAGCGTTCGGCGGTGAGGTCTGGGCGCTGGAGGTAGCCCCAGGCCAGACCGTCTCCGCCCACGTACAGCGTGCCCGGCACGCCCGGCGGTACGGGCTGGAGTGCACCGTCCAGCACCCACACCGTGGAGTTCGACAGCGGCCGGCCAATGGGCACCGATCGGCCCACGGTGTCACCGGCGCGCAGCGTGTGCGTGGCGGAGAACGTGGTGTTTTCCGTAGGGCCGTAGCCGTTGACCAGCACGGCGCCCGGGGGCAGCCGCTTCAGGTGTTCACGCACTCGCTCCACGGACAGCACGTCGCCGCCCGCCAGCACCTGCTTCACTCGGGCCAGCGCGTCGCCCTGGTGCAGCACCATCTGCTCGAAGAGGGCCGCGGTGAGCCACAGCGTGGTGATGCCCTCGCGCCGCAGCAGCGCTCCCGTCTCCTCCAGTGACAAGGCCTTGGGCGGTGCGAGCACCAGCGTCGCGCCATTCAGCAGCGCACCCCAGATCTCCAGCGTGGACGCGTCGAACGCGATGGGCGCCAGTTGGAGGAAGACCTCCTCGGGTCCGAAGTGGATGAAGTCCGCGCCGCGCACCAGGCGCGTGATGCCCCGGTGCGGGACGCTGACGCCCTTGGGCCGGCCGGTGCTTCCCGACGTGAACATCACGTAGGCCAGCGCGTCGGCGGAGACATTCAGGTCGAGTGGCGTCTCCGGCTGCCGCGCGATCTGGGCTTCATCCGCGTCCAGAAGGACCTGGAGGTCCGTCACCTGGGGCAGCTCATCCGCCAGGGCCTCCTGCGTGACGAGCACGCTCACGCTGGCCGCCTGGAGCATCCAGGTGATGCGCTCCGCGGGGGCCTTCGCGTCCACCGGCACGTAGGCCGCGCCGGCCTTGAGGATGCCCAGCAGACCGGTGACGAGGTCGAACGACCGCTCCAGGCACAGGCCCACCCGGTGACCGGGCCGCACGCCCTGGCGCCGCAGGTGGTGCGCGAGCTGGTTCGACGCCCGCTCCAGCGCCGCGTACGTGATCGTCTCCCCGCCGGACTTCAGCGCGATGGCGTCCGGCGTGCGCGCGGCCTGTTCCGCGAAGAGGGCGCCCACTGACGCGTCGCGCGAGTAGTCCCGGGCGGTGTCGTTCCACTCGATGAGCAACCGCTGGCGCTCCGCGTTCGTGAGCCATGGCAGCTGCCCCAGCTGCGTGTCCGGCGCTCGGACAACGGCCTCCAGCAGCACGCGGAGGTGATCCGCCATCCCGGCCGCGGTGGCCGGTTCGAAGAGGTCCTGGTTGAAGACGAGCCCGCCGTCGAAGCCATCCGGCGTGCGCATCATCAGCCACTGAAGGTCGAAGAGGATGACCTCCGGGGTGGACTCCAGTGGGCGCAGCGTCAGCCCCGGCAGGGACAGCTCCGGCAGGGGCGCGTTCTGGAGCGTGAAGGTCACCTGGAACAGTGGCGTGCGGCCCAGGTCGCGCTCCGGGTGGAGCACCTCCACCAGCTTCTCGAACGGCAGGTCCTGGTGCTCGTACGCGCCCAGCGTGGTGGCGCGCACCTGCTCCAGCAGTTCACGGAAGCGGAGCGTGTCGCGGACCCGCGTGCGCAGCACCACCGTGTTCGCGAAGTAGCCGATGAGGTCCTCGGACTCCGCGTGACGGCGGCCCGCGATGGGCGACCCCACGAGCACGTCATCCTGGCCCGCGTACCGGTGCAGCAGCAGCTGGAAGGCCGCGAGCAGCACCATGAAGGGCGTGGTGGAGGTCTGCTTCGCCAGCGACTCCAGCGCCTCGCTCAGCTCGCGCGGCAGGGTCATGGGCTGCACGCCGGCCCGGAAGGACTGCCGCGTAGGACGCGGGTGGTCCGAGGGCAACTCCAGGTAGGGCGCGGCGCCATCCAGCTGCCCGCGCCAGTACGCCACCTGCGACTCCAGCACGTCGCCCTGGAGCCAGCCGCGCTGCCAGAGGGCGTGGTCGGCGGCCTGCACCGGCAGCTCCGGCAACGGCGACGGCTGCTCCTCGGCGAACGCCGCGTAGAGCGCGCCCATCTCCCGCACCAGCACTCCCGTGGACCAGCCGTCGGAGATGATGTGGTGCGTGTTGAGCAGCAGCCGGTGCTTCGTGGGCCCCAGCTTCATCAGGAGCCCTCGGAACAGCGGGCCCTCCTCCAGGTCGAACGGGGCGCGGGCCTCTTCCAGCGCCAGCCGCGATGCCTCCGCCTCGCGCGCCTCGGCCGTCGGCAGCGCGGACAGATCCTCGTGCCGCAGGGGCATGGGGAAGGGCGGATGGATGACCTGCGACGGCGTGCCCTCGTACGAACTGAAGGTCGTGCGCAGCGCTTCGTGGCGGCGCACCAGTTCGTCGAATGCGGCCAGCATCACGATGATGTCCAGCGTGCCGTCCAGCTCCAGCATGCTCGGGAGGCTGTAGGCGTTGCCCGCCGTGCCGAGTTGCTCGATGAACCAGAGCCGATGCTGCGCGAATGACAGAGGCAGCACGTCCGGCCGCTCCGCGCGGACCAGCGCGGGCAGGGCGGACTCGGGGACTTCCAGGGCCTCGGAGGCGGGTTGCCGGAGGGCGTCGATGCGCTCGGCCAGCGCCGCGACCGTGGGCCCTTCCAGCAGGGCGCGCAGGGGCAGCTCCACGCCGAAGTGCTTGCGCACGCGCGACACCAGCTGCGTGGCCAGCAGCGAGTGACCGCCCAGTTCGAAGAAGCCATCGTTGCGTCCCACGGCGGGGACGCGCAGCACCTCGCTCCACAGTGGGATCAGCGCCGCCTCGGTGGGCGTCGCGGGCGGTTCGATGACGCGCTCCGTGGCGGGCGCGGCTTCCGGTGCCGGCAGCGCCTTGCGATCCACCTTGCCGTTGGACGTCAGCGGCAGGGTGTCCAGCGTGATGAACACCGCGGGCACCATGTACTCCGGCAGGTGACGGAGCAGGTGCTCGCGCAGGGGCGATGTGTCCACCTGCGGCGCGACGTACGCCACGAGCCGGTCGTCGTGCACCTGCACCACCGCGTCCCGGATGCTCGGGTGCGCGCGCAGCGTGGATTCAATCTCTCCCAGTTCGATGCGGTTGCCGCGCAGCTTCACCTGGAAGTCCAGGCGGCCCATGAAGTCGAGCGTGCCGTCCTCGCGCCAGCGGGCCTTGTCGCCCGTGCGGTACAGGCGCGCGCCGGGCTCCGTGCTGAAAGGGTCCGGCAGGAAGCGCTCGGCCGTGAGCGCGGGCTGGCCCAGGTAGCCTCGCGTGACGCCTTCACCGGAGAGGCACAGCTCGCCCGGCGTCCCGATGGGCGCCAGACGCTGGTTCGCGTCGAGCACGTAGGCGCGCAGGTTGGTTATCGGCCGGCCGATGACGGGCAACGGCTGGGGCGCGCCCTGGATGGCGATGGTCGTCGCGTCCACGGTGACCTCCGTGGGGCCATAGCCGTTGTAGGCACGCGTGCGCTTCGTCTCGGCGAGCTGCCGCCACGTCACCTCGTCCATCGCCTCGCCGCCGATGGTGAAGCGCCCGGGGAGGTGGGCACGCTCCAGCATTCCCGCGGACAGCAGGAGCTTGAGCTGCGACGGCGTGCAGTCGAATACGTCGATGCGCTGACCATCCACCCACCCGAGCAGGGTCTCTGGATCCAGACGCACGTCCTCCGGGACGATGACCAGGCAGTGGCCGTCCAGCAGCTGGATCACCTGTTCGATGGACGCGTCGAAGTACAACGGCGCGTTCACGGTGATGCGCTGAGCGGGCGGCAGCTCCTCGTAGATGCTCCGCGTCATCGCCAGGTGCAGGTGGATCACCGAGCGGTGCTGCACCATCACGCCCTTCGGCGTGCCCGTGGAGCCGGACGTGTAGATGACGTATGCGAGGTTCCCGGCGCCCACCACCGGCGGCGGGTTCTCCGAAAACCTGTCCGACTGTCCGACAGGTTCAGCCTCTCCCGACGCGACCTTCCCAAACCTGTCCGACTGTCCGACAGGTTTTGCGTCCAGCCGCACCAGGTGGGGCACCTCTGGGTGCCACGCTTCTTGCAGTGCCTGCGTCGTCACCAGGACGGACGCACCACAATCCTTGAGGACGAACGACTTGCGCGCGGCCGGAGCCTTGGGGTCCAGCGGCACGAAGGCTCCGCCGGCCTTGAGCACGGCCAGCAGTGCCACGATGGCCTCCGCCGACCGCTCCAGGCACAGGCCCACCGTCACCTCCGGGCCCACTCCCAGCGACCGCAGGTGCCAGGCGAGTTGGTTGGCCCGCGCGTTGAGCTGCCGGAAGGACAGCTTCGTTTCCTCGAACACCACGGCGTCCGCATCCGGCGTCTCGGCGGCCTGCCGTTCGAAGCGCGCGTGCACGGTGGTGTCGCGCTCGAAGTCCACGACGTCGCCGGTGCCGGTGCGTAGCAGCCAGGCACGGTCCTCGGCCGGGAGGAGGGACACGTCCGTCAGCCGGGCTCCGGGCTGGATGAGCGTTTCGAGCGCCTGACTCCACTGGCCCAGCACTCGCTGCACGGTGGCCGCGTCGAAGCGGTTCTCGTCGTAGGCCAGGTGCAGTTGGAGCTCGCGGCCCGGGTGCACCGTGGCCGACAGCGGGTAGTTCGTGCTCTCGCCGAGCTCCAGGTCGCGCAGATCCAGCGCGGTGGAGCGGCGCAGCACCGATTCGTCGAGGGGGGCGTTCTCGAAGACGAGCAGCGACTGGAAGAGTGGCAGGCCCCGGGGGATGTCGCTCCAACCGTGCGCGGCGACCAGCGGCGTGTGCTGGTGCTGCTGGATGTCCAGCAGCTTCGCCTGGAGGGACTGGAGCCAGGGCAGCACGGGCGCGTCCTCGTCGGGGAGCGCGACGCGGACTGGCAGCGTGCTGATGAGCAGGCCGAGCATGGCCTCCGAGCCCGCGAGTTCCGGCGGCCGACCCGCGAACGTGGTGCCGAAGAGGACATCGCGCGTGTCCGCGTGGCGCGCCAGCACCAGGGACCACGCCGCCTGCGTCAACGTGTTGACCGTGAGTCGGTGTTGCCGCGCGAAGGCTTCCAGCGCCGCGGTGCGTGCCTCCGGCAGGGTCAGCACCCGGTTGGGCTGATTCACCGTGCCGGACGGGATCGCGGACGGAGGGCGCGCGGCCGGCAGGGGCGTGGGCGACGACAGGCCTCTCAACTGGCTGCGCCAGAAGCGTTCGTCCTCGGCAACGTCGCGCTGGCCCAGCCACGCGATGTAGTCCCGGAACGGCGGACGCCCGGCGGCGGGCAGTGGCGTCTCGGCGGTCAGCGCGTCGTAGATGGCGAAGACCTCCTGGAAGAACAGGCCCAGACTCCATCCGTCGAAGAGCAGGTGGTGGTGGCTCCAGACGAAGCGCCACCGCGCGTCTCCCAGCCGCACCGCCGCCATGCGCGACAGGGGCGCGCGCGACACGTCGAAGCCGCGCGCGCGATCCTCCGCGAGCAGCCGCTCCAGCCCCGCCTGCTGCTCCGGCTCCGGCAGGTGGCGCCAGTCATGCGCTTCGAACGGCATCGCCGCACGCGAATGCACCGCCTGCAGCGGCGTCTCCAGGTCCTTCCACACGAAGGCCGTGCGCAAGATGGGGTTGCGGTCCACCGCCGTCTGCCACGTCCGCTGGAACAGCGCGAGGTCCACGTCCGAGTGGACCGACCACGCGGCCTGCTCGAAGTAGAAGCCCGACTCCGGATCATTCAGCGCGTGGAAGAGCATGCCCTCCTGGAGCGCGGAGAGCGGGAACAGGTCCTCTACCGTGGGACCCTGCGCCGCGAGCACCGCGTCCAGTGAGGCCTGGGCCAGGCGCGCAAGGGGGAAGTCGATCGGCGTCCTCCTGCTCGCGTCCTCCGAGTGGCGTCGGGCGATGAGCTCGCGCAGCGCGCGCGTGAAGCCTTGGGCCAGGGCTTCGATGGTGGCGGCGTGATGCCACTCATGGCTGAAGCCGAAGTCCATCCGCAACTGTCCGTCCGCGACGAAGCCGTTGATGGACAGCGCGTGCGCGCGATGGGTCAGGCCGGTGGGATCCGTGCCCGGCGCGAAGAGGGTGCTGGTGGAACCGTCCAGTTGCCTCAACTCGTTGAAGACCACCTGCGCGGACGGCAGGGCCGCGAGCCGCTGGCGGAGCTCCTCGGGCCCCATGAACCGCAGCAGGCCCTGGCCGATGCCTCGGTCGGACCCTGTGGACAGCGAATCGCGCACCGCGCGCAGGCAGTCCCCGGCCGAGCCTCCCTCCGGCAACTGGAGCAGGGCCGGCGTCAGTGACGTGAAACACCCCACGGTGCGGGACACGTCCGCATCCGCGAAGAGTTCCTCACGACCGTGGCCCTCCAGGTCGATGAGCAGGCGCGACTGGCCCGTCCACTCGCGCAGGGCCAGCGCCAGGGCCGTCAACAGGATCTCGTTGATCCGCACCCGCCAGGCCGCCGGCGTCTCCTGGAGCAACAGCCGGGTCTCCTCCGCGTCCAGCCGCACGGACACAGTGCGGTGCGAGTCCGCGGTGCCGGGCCCGGAGCCGTCGGTGGGCAACAGCGCTACGTCCCGCCGGGCCTCGTCGAGCCAGAGGGGCGTCTGCGCATGCAGTGCGTCGGACAGGGCGTGGACTTCCATCCTGCGGGCCCAGGCCAGGAACGAGGTCGTCTTCGTGGGAAGCGCGGGAGACTGGCCCGCGCGCAGCCGCAGGTAGGTGGTCTCCAGGTCCTCGACGAGCACCCGCAGGGACACGGCGTCCACCACCAGGTGGTGGAAGATCAGCAGCAGGCGCTGCTCTTGTCCGGCACCGAAGTGGAAGAGGGCGGCGCGCAGCAGGGGCGGACGGGACAGGTCGAACGAAGCCTGGAGGCGCTCGGCCTCCTCCTCCAGCCGCGCAGCGCGCATCTCCGCGGGCAGTTCGGACAGGTCGAACTGGAGCAGGGAAACCTGGGCCTCAGCGGGCGCGGCGTCCTGCTGGCGCCAGGCGCCGCCGTCCTCACGCATGAAGCGCATGCGCAGGGCGTCGTGGTGGACCACCAATGCCTGGAGCGCTTCTTCCACCCACGCCGCCTTCAACGGCTGGCGCGCCTGAAGCAGCAGCACCTGCTGGGCATGCGTGGGTTCGCGCTCCAGCAGCTGGCGCTGGATGGGCGTGAGCGGCACCTCGCCCACCACCGGTCCCTGTTCCGCGAGGCGGATCCCGCTGGCGCGAGCCACGGAGGCCAGGGCCGCCAGCGTCGGGTGTTGGAACAGGTCGCGGACGAACAGCTGGATGCCGGCCTGCCGGGCCCTCGCGACGGCCTGGAGGCTGATGATGGAGTCGCCGCCCAGCTCGAAGAAGTTGTCATCGAGCCCCACGCGTTCGACGCGCAGCACCTGCGCCAGGACCTCCGCGAGCGTCCGTTCCATCTCCGTGCGGGGTGCGATGTACTCGCGCGTCGCGGCGCGCAGGACCTCCGGTGTGGGCAGGGCCTTGCGATCCACCTTGCCGCTGGACGTCAACGGCAGCGCCGGCAACGGGATGAAGATCGCGGGCACCATGTACTCGGGCAGCCGCCGCGACAGGAGGGTCCGCAGCGAGGCGAGATCCAGGTCCGCGCCCGAGACGACATAGGCGACCAGGCGCCGCGCACCGGGCGCGTCCCCGAGCACCACGGCCACGGCCTCCCGGACCTCCGGGTGGGTGAGCAACGCGGCTTCGATTTCGCCCAGCTCGATGCGGAAGCCTCGCAGCTTCACCTGGAAGTCCGCGCGGCCCAGGTACTCCAGCGTGCCGTCGGTGCGCCACCGGGCGATGTCGCCCGTGCGGTACAGGCGCGCGCCCGGCGTGTCACTGAAGACGTCGGGGATGAAGCGCTCGGCGGTGAGGGAAGGGCGGCGCCAGTAGCCTCGGCCCACCTGCATGCCTCCGATGAACAGCTCGCCCGGGATGCCCACGGGCACCGGCTCGCCGCGGGCATCCAGCACGTGCATGCGCGTGTTGGCCACGGGCCGGCCGATGGGCACGATTCGCAGGGCTTCGTCGCGCGGGCACTCCCAGGACGTCACGTCCACGGCGGCCTCGGTGGGGCCGTAGAGGTTGTGCAGCGTGGTGTGCGGCAGTCGCGCCTGGGCACGGAGCACCAGGTCCGAGGGTAAGGCTTCGCCGCTGCACATCAACTGGCGCAGACGCGGCAGGGACTCCAGGCCGGGCTCCTCCACGAAGGCTCGCAGCATGGAGGGTACGAAGTGCGTGGTCGTCACGCCCTCGCGCGCCATCAGTGCCACGAGGTAGTCAGGCTCCTGGTGACCGCCGGGCCGTGCGAGCACCAGACGCGCGCCCGTCATCAGGGGCCAGAAGCACTCCCAGACGGACACGTCGAAGCTGAACGGCGTCTTCTGCAGCACCGTGTCCGACGGCGTCAGGCCGTAGCGCCCCTGCATCCAGCGCAGGCGATTGACGATGCCCGCGTGCGCGTTCATCGCTCCCTTGGGACGGCCCGTGCTGCCAGACGTGAAGATGACGTACGCCAGGGAGTCATCCCCAGCCAACGGCACGGGACGCGCCGTGGACTCATTCGCGAGCAGGTCCGCCTGCGCATCCAACGCGACGACGTGCGCGGCATGCGGAGTCAGCGAGGTGCGGAAGCGCTCTTGCACGAGGAGCACGGGCGCGGCGGTGTCCTCGAACATCCCGGCGAGCCGTTCGGCGGGCGTGGCCGGATCCAGCGGCACGTAGGCGGCTCCGGCCTTCAGGATGCCCAGGAGGGCGACGACCATCTCCAGCGAGCGCTCCATGCAGACGCCCACCAGGGTCTCCGGGCCGACGCCGCGCGCACGCAGGTGGTGCGCGAGTTGGTTGGCCCGGGCGTCGAGCTGCGCGTACGTGAGGCGCTGGTCCTCGAACTGGAGCGCGATGGTCTCCGGCGTGCGTTCGGCCTGGGACTCGAAGAGGTGGTGCAGCGTGGCCCCAGCGGGGAAGTCCACGCGCGTGTCGTTCCAGCCGCGCAGCACCTGTTCGCGGGCGGCCGGCGTGAGCAACGACAGCGTCGCGAGCGATGCTTCCGGAGTCGCGATGATCTCCCTCGCGAGTACCACCAGGTGCTCCGCCATGCGCTCGATGGTGGCTGCGTCGAAGAGGGCGGTGGCGTACTCCAGGTGGCAGGCGATGCCCGTGCGGCTCTCCAGCACCTCCAGGGACAGGTCGAACTTGGCCGTGTCGTTGGGGACTTCCACCTGGCTCAGTGCCAGCGACGGCAGCTGGCCCCGGGCCTCCGGCGTGTTGATCACGTTGAGGACGGCCTGGAAGACCGGCGTGCGGCTCAGGTCGCGAGGAAGCTCGAGTGTCTCCAGGACGCGCTCGAACGGAGCGTCCTGGCGTGCGTAGGCCTCCAGGGCCTGGGTGCGCACGCGGCCCAGCAACTCCACGAAGGACGGCTGGCCGGACAGCTTCGAGCGGAAGGGCAGGGTGTTGATGAAGCACCCCATCAGCCACTCGACCTCCGGGCGCATGCGGCCCGCGATGGGCGTGCCCACCACGAAGTCGTCCTGGCCGGAGTAGCGCGACAGCACCGTCTGGAAGAGCGCCATCAGCACCATGAACGACGTGGCGCCGTGCTTGCGGCCCAGCGCCAGCAGCGGCGCGGACACGTCGGCCGGGAACGCGAAGCGGTACCGCGCGCCCTCGAAGGACTGGACCGCGGGACGCGGCCGGTCCGTGGGCAGCTCCAGCGTGGGCGCCCCGGCCAGTTGCTGCTTCCACCAGGCGAGCTGCGCCTCCATCACGCCGCCGTCCAGCCAGGCGCGCTGCCACACGGCGTAGTCCGCGTACTGCACCGGCAGCTCCGTCAGGGGCGACGGCTGGCCCGAGTGGAACGCGGCGTAGTTCGCCGTCAGCTCGTGCGCGACGACCATGTTGCACCACGCGTCGGACACGGCGTGGTGGAAGACGATCGCCAGCACGTGCACCTGGGGCTCCAGGCGCAGCAGCGTCGCGCGCAGCACGGCCTGATCCAGGTCGAAGGGCAACAGTGCGTAGGCCCTGCAGAAGCGCCGCATCTCCGCTTCGCGGGCTTCGGGCGTGTCACCCTCCACGTCGCGGCGCGGGAGCGTCAGGCCGCGCGGCGGGTGGATGTTCTGCACCGCGCGGTCGCCCTCCAGCGCGTACGTGGTGCGCAGCACTTCATGCCGCGCCACCAGCGCGTCCAGCGTGGCCTGGAGCGCGTCCACGTCCAGCTCCCCGACGAGGCGGAAGAGCGACGGGTTGTTGTAGGCGCCGCTGCCGGGCGCCATCTGCTGGAGGTACCAGAGGCGATGCTGGGCGAAGGACAGCGGCAACGGCCGGTCGCGGCCCACGCGCGGAATGGGCGGCGGGCCCTCGTTCACGACTGGAGTTGCGGGGCGCGCGGAGACGGGCGCCACCGCAGGACGCGGCGCTTCCACGACCGCGGGACGCGCCACGGGCGGAGGGGGGAGGGGGGACGGTGACGCCACGGGCTCCATGCGGCCATCCGCGCGCAACCGGACATGGCGGCCGGTGCGGTACAGCCTCGCCGCGGCCTCTCGGGGGTGCGGCACCAGGCGGCGGTCCTCGTCGCCCGCGCGCCACAGCGCCGTGGGAAGCCCCGCGCCCGCGAGGGCCAGTTCGCCCACCACGCCCGCGGGCACGGGCTGACCGGCCGCGTCCAACACCCACGCCTGGAGGTTCGCGGGGATGCGTTCGCCCAGCGTGCGCGGCAACAGCGCGCCTTCCTGGGCGTCACCCGATAGCCACACCTCCACGCCCGCGGCCCTGTGCAGCGCCGCGCCCAACTCCGCCGACGCGCCTTCCAACACCAGCGCGCCAACATGAGCCAGGGACTCTCGCGCTCCGGGCAGTTCGCTGAGTGAACGCGCGAGCCGGGCCGACGTATGCACCAGCACCGCGCCGGACTGCCGCGCCAGCTCCAGCAGTCCTTCCACGCCCGCCTCGGCCTCCACCAGGACCTGCTCCTGACGGGCGGTGGCCTCCGCTGCCATTCGCTCGCGCACCACGGCCAGCCGGCGCAGGCCTTCCAGCACCACCGGGGTGTCGAGGCCGAAGTCGATGAGCGCCGCCACTTCATCCACGTCCGCCGCGCGCACGTCGCGCAGACGCTTCACGGCGCCGTCCACCGTTCCCACGAGGCCCGTCGTCTTGGCGTGGTTCTCGAAGGTGTGCTCCAGCAGCGCGTCGATGTCCTCCGGGGACAGCTTCTGGATGTCGCCCTGGTAGCCCTGGGTGAGCAGCAGCGACGTGACGATGTCCACCGAGCTGCGGAAGTACGCGAGCAGCGGCTTGCGCACGAGGCGCAACACCTCCTGGTCGTCGTCGCCCAGGTACGTGTGCAGCATGCAGGTGATGTGTCCTCGGCCGGGGTGGCCGTTGCGGCGCCAGGCCTCGCGGTACAACGCCACCTTCGGCTTCAACTCCTCCAGCGAGTGCGACAGCAGGCCCGTGAGCACGCCCGCGCCCAGCTCGCCCGCCATCCGGAAGGTCTCCGGGTTGGACGTGGCGGTGAGCCACACCGGCAGCTCCTTCTGCACGGGCTTCGGCCGCAGCGCTCCCTCCACCAGGGTGCCCGCGCCGCCGGGGCGCTTGAAGCGCTCGCCGCGCCACAGCGAGCGCAACGTGGACAGCTTCTCCAGCAGGATGTCGCGGCGCTTCTCGAAGTTGGCTGGCGCGAAGGTGAAGTCCTGCGTGTGCCAGCCCGTGGCCACGGAGAGGCCCACTCGGCCCTGCGACACGTTGTCCACCACGGACCACTGCTCCGCGATGATGAGCGGATCATGCAGCGGCAGCACCACGCTGCCGGAGCGCACGTGCAGGTGCTTCGTGACGGCCGCGACCGCGGCGGAGATCACCGCGGGCTGCGGGTACAAGCCTCCGAACGAATGGAAGTGCCGCTCCGGCGTCCACACCGCGGAGAAGCCGTTCGCGTCCGCGAACTTCGCTCCCTCCATCAGGAGTTCGTACTTGGGGCCCTGGAGCGCGTCCTCGTCGTTGGCGAAGTAGATGAGGCTCAGGTCCATCGCCTTCGCGCGCGGCCCGCCGCCTCCCAGACCCACCAGACGCGCGGTGATGCGCTCCGGCGGGTACACCACGCGCAGGCCTCGCGTGAGCGCCCACAGGGCCTCCAGCTCTGGACGGTCCGCGGACGCCTCGCTCGCGGACAGCCACGCGCCGCCGTCCGGTGGAGACAGCCGCGCGTCCAGGCCGGTGAAGAACTCCGACAGCTCGCGGTGGCCCAGCGCCCAGGCGGGCTGTCCGGCGCCCGTGGGCAACAGCCACGCCAGCGCGTGCGCGTCCTCTCCTGCGCGGAGGGGAGCACCCGATGCGTCCACGTCCTCCACGTAGACGACGCGCGATGCCTCCACTCGCACGGAGGCCACCAGCGCTCGCGTGGTGACGAGCACCGGCACGCGGGTGCCTTCTGGCGCGTAGACGGGCAACTGCGTCAGGTCCGCCGGGCCCAGCGCGATGCCCGCGCCACCCGCGGCCAGCACGCCCCACAGCGCTGCCAGCTTCTCCGGCGATGAGCGCAGGCACACGGCCACCGGCGTCCCTGCCGTCACGCCCAGGGCCTTCAGCCGCTCGGCCAGGGCATCCGCCCGGGCGCCCAGTTCAGCCCAGGTCCAATGCGCATCCCCGCGCGAGACGACGGTGGCATCCGCGTGGCGTGCGCGCCGCTCCGCCAGGAGGGCCGGCACGGAGGTGACGCCCGGTGAGGCACGGGGCGCGGGCCAGGCGCGGCGCTCGGCCTCCGTGGTCAGGGGCAACTGAGCGACAGGCGTCTCAGGCCGGGCAAGCGCCGCTCCGAGCAACACCTGGAAGTGCTCCATCAGCCGCTCCACGGTGGCGGCGTCGAACAGCTCCGTTGCGTACTCCAGGACGCCGTGGACGCGACCGGGAGCTTCGGAGAGCAGGAGCGTGAGGTCCGCCAGGGTGGCGCCCCATTGCACGGGCGTGCCCGACACCTCCACCAGCGAGCCGCGCAGACCCGTCAGGTTCAGCGTCCCGGCGCCCGCGGCCGCACCCGTGTGGTAGACGAACACGGAGTCCGTCAGCCTTCCTCGACCGATGTCGTGGCCCGGGATGAGGGCTTCCACCAGGTACTCGAAGGGCACGTCCGGACGCGTCTGTGCGTCGGCGACCTCGTCACGCACCTGGGTCAGCAGCTCGCGGAACGTGAGGCCGTCGGTGAAGCGCGTCCGGAACGCCGCCGAGTGCGCCACGTAGCCGATGAGCGGCAGCAGCTCCGGCCTCGTGCGGTTGGCGATGGGCGTTCCGACGATGACGTCCGTCTGGCCACTGTACCGGTGCAGCAGCGTCTGCCACGCGGCGAGCACCGTCATGTAGCCGGTGAAACCCTCTCGGCGTGCGAAGGCCACCAGCTCGCGGGCGAGCGCGGGCGGGAACTCGACCGTCATGCGCTCGGAGGTGAGCGGGCTCTCGGTGGGGCGCGGTCGGTCGGTGGGCAGGTCCAGCTTGCGCGGCATGCCAGCCAGCCGCTGCCGCCAGCCCTGGTCCTGTTCGGGCAGCCGGCCGCCCGCGATGCTGTCGCGCTGCCATGCGCCGAAGTCCGCGTACTGCACGGGCAGCGGGGGCAGGGGAGACGGACGCCCCTGGAGGAAGGCGTCGTAGAGCTGGCCCAGCTCCTGGACGAAGAGCGCGATGGACAGGGTGTCGCTGACGATGTGGTGGATGCCGCACAGGAGCAGGTGCAGCCGCGTGTCCACGCGCACGAGCGTGGTGCGCAGCACGGGGCCGTGGACCAGGTCGTACGGCTTCGCGGCGTCCTCGCGGGCGAGCCGGAGGGCCTCGGGTTCACGGGTCTCCGCGGGGCCGCGCAGTTCCACGCGGGTGAGCGGGACTCGCATGTTCGCGTGGAAGCGCTGCACGGGGCGGCCGTCCACGGCGTCGTAGGTCGTGCGCAGCGCTTCGTGGCGCTGGACGATCTCCTGGATGCCGCGCTCCATCACGTCCGCGTTCAGGTCGCCTTCGAGCCGCAGGACGAACGGGATGTTGTACGCGGACTGACCGGGCAGGTGCTGCTCCAGGCGCCAGACGCGCTCCTGCACGAAGGACAGCGGCAGCTCGCCGGTGCGCGCGAGCGGCACGAGCGGAAGCTCCACGGAGACGGGGGCCTGCGGCGACTGACGCAGCAGAGGCACCAGACGCTCCGCGATGCCCGCGACCGTGGGGGCTTCGAAGAGGGCGGCGAGCGGCAGGTTCACGCCGAATGCATCACGCACCTGGTTGAGCAGCTGCGCGGCCGTCAGCGAGTTGCCGCCAATCTCCAGAAAGTCGTCGTGGCGGCCGACGAACTCCAGGCCCAGTCGCGCGCGCCACAGCGCGGCCACGCGTTCCTCCACATCGCCACGAGGGGCATCGTCGTGCGCGGGCTGCGAGGGCAGGGGGGCAGCCTCGACAGGGGCCGGACTCGCGCTCGAAGCGGGGATGGCAACGGCCTCCACGGCCTGTGTGGACACCTCCACCAGAGACGGCGCCGTCACCGTGATGCGGCCTTGCGCCTTCTGCTCCACCCAGACGGTCTTCTCCTGGAAGACGTATGTGGGCAGGTGCAGCCGCAGGCGCTGCTCGTGCGAGTAGAACGCGCTCCAGGCCACGGGCACGCCCGCGGTCCACAGCTCGCCCACGGCCTGGAGCCAGCTCATCTGCTCCGTCGTCGTCCTGCTCAGACGCAGCGACGGCAGGCCTCGGACGCGAGGCGCGCCGTTCTCCACCGCCATCAGGTTCGCGCGCACCAGCGGCGTCACGTCCTGACCGGGGCCCACCTCCAACATCACCGCGCAGCCTTCCTCCTGCAGCGTCTCCACCGCGCGGGTGAAGTGCACGGGCTTGCGCATCTGCTCGGTCCAGTAGCGCGGATCCGCCAGTTGCCCGGGCTGTGCCACCGTCCCCGTGAGGCTGGACACGTACCGCACCGTCGGCTCTGTCCAGCGCAGCGTGCCCACCACGCACGCCAGCTCCGGCATCAACGGCTCCACGTCCACCGAGTGGAACGCGTGCGGCGCCGGCATGCGCACCGCTCCGACCTTCTGGGCCTTGAGCGCGGCCTCCAGGCGATCCACTTCCTCCACCGGTCCGGACACCACGCAGCGGTCCGGCGTGTTCACCGCCGCCAACTCCAGCCGGCCCGACAGCAGCGGCTGGACCCGAGCCGCGGGCAGCGCCACCGCCAGCATCGCGCCCGGCGGCATGCGGTGCATCAGCTCACCGCGCGCCACCGTGAGGCGCATCGCGTCCTCCAGGGACAGCACGCCCGCGACGCACGCCGCCGCGTACTCGCCGAAGCTGTGCCCCAGCACCGCGTACGGCTTCACGCCCAGGTCCTGCCACAGCCGCGCCAGCGACACCTGCACGCTGAACAGCGCGGGCAGCGCCACACGCGTATCCGCCAGGGCCTCCGTGGACTCCGCCTCCGCACCGGCCTCGGGCGACAGCAGCCGCGACACGCGCTCCCGCAGCGGCGCCTCCAACAACGCGAGGCACGCGTCCAGGTGCTCGCGGAACCGGGGCGACGCCTCCGCCAGCTCGCGCCCCATCGCGACCCGCTGCGCTCCCTGGCCGGAGAACACGAACGCCACGCGAGGCGCGCGCTTCTCGGTCTTCACCGCGACCACCGGCTTGCGCAGCTGGCGCACCAGGTCCGCCGTGTCCTTCACCACCAGCACGTGACGGTATTCGAACGCCTTGCGGCCCACGGCGTGCGTGAACGCCAGGTCCGCCAACGCCTGCGCATCCACGCCCTCCGCCACGTGCGCATCCAGCTGCCGTACCGCGGCCTGCAACGCCTCCAGCGATCGCGCGGACAGCAGGACGAGTTGGTGGGACCGCGAGGTGGGACCGCTCCGCCGCAGTGGGGCTTCCTCGAGGACCGCGTGCGCGTTGGTGCCGCCAATGCCGAAGGAGCTGACCGCGGCGAAGCGGGGTGTCTCACCGCGAGGCCACGGCCGCAGGGTGGTGTTGACGAAGAACGGTCCCGCGTCGAAGTCGATCTGCGGATTGGCCTTCTCGAAGTGGAGGCTGGGGGGAATCTCCCCGTGGTGCAGCGACAGCGCGGCCTTCATCAGGCCAGCAAGGCCCGCGACCGTGTCCAGGTGGCCCACGTTCGTCTTCAGCGACGCCAGCGCGATGCTCCCCCGGTGCTCCGCGCCCAGGCCGTACGCGCGGGTCAGCGCCGCCACTTCAATCGGGTCACCCAGGGGCGTCGCGGTGCCGTGGGTCTCCACGTAGCCCACGGCCTCCGGCGCCACTCCCGCGTTGGCCAGCGCCTGGGACACGACCGCTGCCTGTCCCTTCACACTGGGCGCGGTGAAGCCGGACTTGTTGCGGCCGTCGTTGTTCAGCGCCGAGCCCCGGATGACGGCGTAGATGGAGTCCCCATCCCGCAGCGCGTCCTCCAGGCGCTTGAGCACCACCGTGCCCACGCCGTTGCCGGACAGCGTGCCCCCCGCCTTCGCGTCGAATGCGCGGCAGTGGCCGTCCGGGGAGAAGATGAGCCCCTCCTCGTGCACGTAGCCCGTGCGCTGCGGCAGCGACAGCCGCATCGCGCCCGCGAGCGCCACGTCGGACTGGCCCGTCCGCAGGCTCTGGGAGGCCAGGTGCACCGCCACCAGTCCCGTGGAGCACGCGGTGTACAGCAGCACGCTTTCGCCCGTGAGCCCCAGCTTGAAGGACGCCTTCGTCGCCAGGCTCTCGTGCGTGGCGGTGCCGTGCAGCTCCATGAACGACGCGGCGTCCAGCGGCATCGCCTGGCGCACGGCGTCCGTGTATCCGGAGCCCGTGGCCCCCGCGTACAGCGAGATGGCGCCGGGGAAGCGCTCCGGGTCGATGCCAGCGTCCTCCAGCGCGGCCCATGCCGTCTGGAGGAAGAGCCGCTGCTGCGGATCCGTGAACTGTGCCTCGCGCATCGACATGTCGAAGAACGCGTGGTCGAACCGGTCCGCGCCGTCGATGACGCCCGCGGCTGGGACGAAGGCCGGCTGGTGCCACAGCTCCAGGCCCTCCGGCAGGACGGACAGGTGCTCCAGTTCCTCCGGCGCGAAGCGCGTGATGGACTCCACGCCTCCGCGCAGGTTGCTCCAGAACTCCGCCACCGTCATCGCGCCGGGGAAGCGGCCCGCCATGCCGATGATGGCGATGGAGCCGGACTCGCCGGCCTTCGGGGCCTCGCGCGGACGGTGACCGGGGGCTTGAGACACGGGCTGAACGGTGCCCGGGCCCTGCTGGGACTCACGCTCCAGCCGCTGGACGAACCCTTCGAGCGTGGGGTGTTCGAACAGCCACACCACGGGCACCTCGCGCTGGAGCTCCTCGCGCAGGCGCGCGGCCAGCCGCACCACGGTCAGCGACGTGGCGCCCAGGTCCTCGAAGAAGTGGTCCTGCGCGCTCACGCGGTCCGTGCTCAGCTCGCGGGCGAAGACGGGCGCCAGGCGCTGCTCCAGCGGGTGCGTGGGCTCCACGAAGCGGCCCTGACGTCCGGTGGACGCGGCGTCCGGCACGGGCAGCGCCTTGCGGTCCACCTTGCCGCTGGGGTTCAGGGGCAGGGTGTCCAGCATCACGAACACCGACGGCACCATGTACTCCGGCAGCCGCTGCCGCAGCGCCGCTCGCAGCGCGGACGCGTCCAGCACCTGCCCCGGGCCAGGCATCGCGTAGGCCACGAGCCGCTTGTCCCCGGGCACGTCCTCGCGCACCACCACCGCGGCGTCCTGCACCGCGGTCAGGTCGCGCAGGGCGGCCTCCACCTCCGCCAGTTCGATGCGGAAGCCGCGCACCTTCACCTGCGTGTCGATGCGGCCCAGGAACTCCAGCGTGCCGTCCGGACGCCAGCGGCCCATGTCCCCCGTGCGGTACAGCCGTGCGCCCGGCGTTGCCCCGTAGGCATCCGGCACGAAGCGCTCCGCCGTGAGGTCCGGCCGCGACACGTAGCCCCGGCCCACGCCGTCACCGCCGAGGAACAGTTCGCCCGGCACGCCCACGGGCACCGGGTCCAGCTTCGCGTCCAGCACGTACACGGACGTGTTGGCGAGCGGTGCGCCAATGGACACCGTCGTGCCGACCTGCTCCGGCCGCTCCACCGTGAAGGCGGTGGCGACAATGGAGCCCTCGGAGGGGCCGTAGCCGTTGGTGAAGGGGATGCCCAGCGACTCCACCGCGCGGCGCACGTGCGGCGCGGAGACGATGTCGCCGCCCGTGTGCAGCTCGCGCAGCCGCCCGAGGATGTCCGGCCGGTGCTCCATCAACTGCGAGAAGAGACCGGCGGGCATGTGGATGAAGGTGACGCCGTGGCGTTCCACCAGTCGTGCCAGCGTGTCCATGTCGCCCGCGGGCACGTGGCCCGGGAAGACGACGAGCCGGTTTCCATGCACCAGCGGCATCCACAGCTCCAGCACGGAGCCGTCGAAGGACACGGGCGCGAAGAGCAGCACCGTGTCGCGCATCCCGTAGTGCAGGTACGGCGCCGCGTGCAGCACTCGCAGCAGGCCGCGATGCTCGACGCCCACGCCCTTGGGCCGTCCGCCGCTGCCGGAGGTGAAGATGACGTAGGCCAGGTTGCGCGGCCCCACGCCGGTCTCCGGCGCGGTGACGGGCTGGTCGGCCAGCGCCAGTTCCTCCAGGAACAGGCACGGCAGGGATGCGTCGGGCAGGTGCAGTCGGCCGCGCAGCTCGCGCGTGGTGACGAGCAGGTGCGGCCGGGCATCCTCCAGCATGAAGCTCAGCCGCTGCGCGGGATACGACGCATCCATCGGCACATACGCGCCGCCGGCCTTCACGATGCCGAGCACCGTGACGACGAAGCCCACGGAGCGCTCCAGGCACAGCGCCACCAGCACATCCGGTCCCACGCCCCGAGCCCGCAGGACATGCGCGAGCTGATTGGCCCGGGCATCCAGCTGCGCGTACGTCAGCCGTTCATCCCCGTCCTCCACCGCGACGGCGTCCGGGCGCAGCGAGGCCTGCAGCGCGAAGCGCTCCGCGAGCGTGCTGTCGGAGGGATAGGGCAGGGCGGTGTCGTTCCACGCGACGAGCACCTGCTGGCGCTCCTCCAGCGTGAGCCACGGCAGCCGTGAGAGGGGCACGTCCGGCCCTGCGACCGCGGCCTCCAGCAGCACGAGCAGATGGCCGGCGATCCGGGCCACGGTGTCGCGTTCGAAGAGGTCGGTGCTGTACTCGATGGAGCCGCGCAGTCCGTCCGGCGTCTCCGTGAGCAGCAGGCTCAGGTCGAAGTGCGCCGTGCCCGCGTCCACCTCCAGGGGCTCCATCCTCAGCCCTGGCGCATTGAACGCCTCGGCCGGAGCGTTCTGGAGCGCGAAGACCGCCTGCACCAGCGGCGTGCGGCCCAGGTCGCGAGGCACCTGGAGCTCCTCCACCAGCTTCTCGAACGGAAGGTCCTGGTGCTCGTAGGCCGCGAGCGTCGTGTCCCGCACCTGTCCCAGCAGCGCGCGGAAGGACGTCTCCGGACGGACGCGTGCACGCAGCACCAGCGTGTTGACGAAGAAGCCGACCAGCCCCTCCACGTCACCGTGGGTGCGGCCCGCGATGGGAGCGCCGACGAGCAGATCCTCCTGCCGGCTGTAGCGGGACAGCAGCACCTGCCACGCGGCCAGCAGCGCCATGAACGGCGTCGAGCCTTCGCGCCGGGCGAGCCCCGCGATCCGGTCCGTCAGGTCGCGAGGCACATGCACGGGCATCAGCGCGCCGTGCGGTGAACGCGTCGTGGGCCGAGGCTTGTCGGTGGGCAACTCCAGGACGCGAGGCGCACCGGCGAGCTGCTCCTTCCACCACGCCACTTCGTCCGCGAGCACGTCGCCCTGGAGCCAGCCGCGCTGCCATGCGGCGAAGTCGGCGTACTGCACGGGCAGCTCCGGCAGGGCCGGGGCCGAACCGGAAGCGAAGGCCGCGTAGGCCGTGGCCACCTCTCGCACCATCACGCCCAGGGACCAGCCGTCGGCGACGACGTGGTGCATGCCCAGGAGCAGCACGTGCTGCGTGGACGTCAGCCGCAGCAGACGCGTGCGCAGCAGCGGCCCTGTGCCCAGGTCGAAGGCCCGGCCCGCCTCCTCGCGCGCCACTTGCTGGACCACCGATTCGCGGTCCGGCAGGTCGCCCAGGTCCGTCACGGGCAGCGCCCAGACCGGTGTCGGCTGGAGGGTCTGGACGGGGCCGCGGCCCTTCAGCGCGAGCGTGGTGCGCAGTGCTTCGTGGCGATCGACGAGGAGCTCCAGCGCGAGGCGCAGGGCCTCCACGTCCAGTACGCCGTCCAGCCGCACGGCGCCCAGCAGGACGTAGGGCGTGGCACCGGGTTGGAGCTGTTCCATCACCCACAGCCGCTGCTGCGCGAAGGACAGGACCCGTTCGCCGTCGCGAGGCACCTTGCGGATCGCGGGCACGCGCGGGAGGCCGGTGCGCGAGAGGAGCTGGGCCTCCACCTGTTCGGTGACCTCGGCGACGGTGGCTCCGTCGAAGAGGCCTCGCAGGGGCAGCTCCACCTGGAACGTGGAGCGCACGCGGGACAGCAGCCTCGTGGCCAGCAGCGAGTGTCCGCCCAGGGCGAAGAAGTCATCGTGCACGCCCACCTTCGGCACCCGCAGCACGTCTCGGAACAGGTCCGCGATCCGCTGCTGGAAGGGTGTCATCCGCTGGGGCTTCGACGGCGCCAGGGCTGCTGGACGCGCGTCCGGAACAGGCAGGGCCTTGCGGTCCACCTTGCCGTTGGGGGACAGCGGCAGCGCGTTCAGTGCCACGAAGGCCGTGGGCACCATGTACTCCGGCAGCTTCACCTTCAGCGCCTCGCGCAGGGCTTCCGCCTTCACGCCCTGGCCCACCACGTAGGCCACCAGACGCTTGTCGCCGGGCGCGTCCTCGCGCACCACCACCACTGCTTCGCGCACGCCTTCGCATTGGCGCAGCGCCGATTCCACTTCGCCTGGCTCGATTCGGAACCCGCGCAGCTTCACCTGGAAGTCCAGGCGGCCCAGGTACTCGATGGTGCCGTCGGCGAGGACGCGGGCCCGGTCTCCCGTCCGATAGAGCCTCGCTCCCGGAGGGCCAAACGGATCCGGGATGAACCGCTCCGCCGTCAGCGCGGGACGGCCCAGGTATCCCCGGCCCACCTGCACGCCGCCGATGTGGAGCTCTCCCGCGATGCCCACCGGCACCGGCTGCGACGATGCATCCAGGACGTGGATCCGCGTGTTCGCCACCGGCCTGCCAATGGGCACGGAGCGCCGTCCGTCATGGCGCTCGCAGGTCCAGGCCGTCACTTCCACCGCGGCCTCCGTGGGGCCGTAGAGGTTGTGGAGGGGGACGCCCAGCCGCTCCAAGCAGCGGTCCTTCAACTCCAGCGGCAGCGCTTCTCCGCTGCACACGACCCGGCGAAGCGCCGTGCAGCGCTCCAGCCCCGGCTCCTCCAGGAACACCTGGAGCATGGACGGCACGAAGTGCGCCGTCGTGATGCCTTCGCGAGCCATCAGGTCCACCAGGTATGCGGCGTCCTGGTGCCCACCCGGCTTCGCCACCACCAGCCGCGCGCCCGTCATCAGCGGCCAGAAGAACTCCCAGACCGAGACGTCGAAGCTGAAGGGCGTCTTCTGCAACACGACGTCGCGGGGCTCCAACCCGTAGGCGTCCTGCCCCCAGAGCAGCCGGTTGCGGATGCCCGCGTGGGTGTTCATCGCGCCCTTCGGACGCCCCGTGCTGCCCGACGTGTAGATGACGTACGCCAGGTGCTCGGCGCCCACGCCCGACTCCACGGGCTCCGGCGACAGGGTCGCCACCTGGGGCCAGTCCGAGTCCAGGCAGAGCACCGGCGTGCTGCCTACCGACAGCACCGGCCGCAGGTGCTGCTGCGTCAGCAACACCGCGACCGCCGAGTCCTCCACCTGGTACGTCCGCCGGTCCGCCGGCGAGGACGGATCGATGGGCACGTACGCGCCGCCCGCCTTGAGCACACCCAGCAGCGCGATCACCAACTCCAGCGACCGCTCCGCGCAGATGCCCACGCGTACTTCCGGTCCCACGCCGCGCGCCCGCAGTGCACGCGCGAGCTGATTGGCCCGGCCGTCCAGCTCGCGGTACGTCAGCCGCGCGCCCTTGAAGTCCACCGCGACGGCTTCCGGCGTGCGCGTCACCTGCGCTTCCACCAGCCCGTGCAGCGTGCCCTCCAGCGGGTAGTCGCGCGCGGTGGCATTCCAATCCACCAGCAGCCGCCGCTGCTCCGCGTCGTCCATCAGCGGCAGCAGGTGCACGGGTGTCGCCGCATCGCGGGCCACGGCCTCCAACAGCACCTGGAAGTGGGTGGCGAAGCGCGCCGCCGCGTCCTCGGAGAAGAGGTCCCGGCTGTATTCGAGCGTTCCCTCCAGGCCGCCGTCGCTCGCGGTGAGCGACAGCAGGAGATCGAAGCGCGCTGTCTCAGTCGAGGTGTGCAGCCGCTCCACGCGGACGCCGGGCAGGGCCGGCGTGGCCAGCGGCGCGTTCTGCAGCACGAACATCACCTGGAACAGCGAGGTGCGGTCTCCGCCGCGCGCCTGGGCCACGGCCTCCACGAGCCGTTCGTAGGGCACGTCCTGGTGCGCGTACGCGGCCAGGGAGGACTCGCGCACGCGGCCCAGGAGTTCAGAGAAGCGCGGCGCTCCGTCCAGTTGGGCGCGCAGCACCAGCGTGTTGAGGAACACGCCGATGAGGGGCTCCAGTTCCGGCCGGGTGCGGTGGGCCACCGGCGTGCCCACGGCGAAGTCGTCCTGGCCGGAGTAGCGCGACAGCACGGCCTGGTACCCGGCCATCAGCACCATGAACAGTGTGGCGTCGCGGTCGCGGCCCACCTGTTCCAGCGAATGCACCAGGGACGCGGGCAGCGTGAAGACATGGCTGTCCCCACGCGTCGACCGGGTCCCGGGCTGTCCCTGCTCGGCGGGCAGGGTGAGTACGGGCACGTCCTTCAAGGACTCCTTGAGCGTGTCCAGCCGGGCCTGTGCCGTCTCGGAATCGTCCTGCTGGCGCTGCCATGCGGCGAAGTCCGCGGCCTGCACCTCCAGCGCCGGAAGTGGCGACGGACGTCCCGCCGCGAGCGCCGGGTAGAGACTGGCCACCTCGTGCACGAGCACGCCCATGGACCAGCCATCCGTGACGATGTGGTGCATGCACAAGAGCAGCACGTGTTCGTCCGGGGACAGCCGGAACAGCCTCGTGCGCAGCAACGGGCCGGTGCCCAGATCGAACGGCCGGGTCGCGTCCTCCTGCATGCGCTGTCGCAGGGTGGCGTCGCGCTCGGCGCCTTCGGGGAGGGACTCCACCGGCAGGGACCCGTCCGAAGGCGGCGCGTGGATGCGCTGGAGCGGCTGGCCTTCACGTTCCTCGAACGTGGTGCGCAGCGGTTCGTGTCGGCGGACGATCTCCGCGAACGTGCGGCGCAGCACCTCCACGTCCAGGGGGCCGGAGAGCCGCAGGGCCAGGGGGATGTTGTAGAGGGCCTGGCCGGGCTCCATCCGATCCAGGAACCACATGCGCTGCTGCGCGAACGACAGCGGCAGCGCTTCATCCCGGGACACCGTGGGGATGGGGGCGGCGGGGTATCGGGAGGGGAGCGCTTCGATGCGCTCCGCGAGCCTTGCCACGGTGGGTGCGTCGAACAGCGCGCGCACGGGCAGGTCCACGCCGAACCGGGCGCTCACTCGGGTGACGAGCTGGGTGGCCAGCAGCGAATGCCCACCGAGCGCGAAGAAGTCATCGTGCGCGCCCACGCGCTCCACGTGCAGCAGATCCTGGAACAGCGCGGCCAGCTTCTCCTGGAGCGGCGTCAGCGGGCCCGAGTCCTCGGTGGCGACGGGGGCCGCGGGGGCGGGCAG
>NZ_RAWP01000084.1:0-44976 GCF_003668935.1 Corallococcus sp. AB032C
GGTGGGGCTTGCGCGCCCGGCGGGCGGGGAGTGGAAAAAGAGGTGGAGGGAAGCCCGGGATGCGCCGATTGTTCGGCTTCCATCCGCCCGGAGTATGTCCGCGCGGATCCCTGGCCTTTCTGGAGCCCCCTTGATTCCCTATTGGCACGCCCCCTCGTTCAAGCTGGGGCCCCTGGAACTGAACCCCTTCAACGTCTTCGTGGCGGCGGGCATCCTCCTGGCTGCCCGGCTGCTGACGAAGCAGGCGGAGCGCGAGGGGCTGGACCCGAACCCGCTGGCGGACTTCGCGATGTGGGGGGTGGCGGCCGGCATGCTCTTCGGCCACTGGGTGCACCTGTTCTTCTACCACCCGGAGGAGATGTCCAAGAGCCCGTTCCAGATCTTCCGGTTCTGGGATGGCCTGTCGTCCTTCGGCGGCCTGTTGGGCGGCATCCTGGCGGCGGTGGTGTTCTTCCGGGTGAAGAAGCTGCGCTTCAACGACTACGCGGACAGCTTCGCGCTGGGCGTGGCGCCGGGATGGGCGGTGGCGCGGCTGGGGTGCTTCGCGGTGCACGACCACCCGGGCAAGCTGACGGACTTCTTCCTGGCGGTGCAGTTCCCCAACGGCAACCGGCACGACCTGGGCTTCTACGACGCCATCGTGCTCTTCGCGATCACCGGCCTGCTGTACGCGCTGCGCGACATGCCGAAGATGAAGGGGCGGCTCCTGCCGCTGCTGGCGCTCCTGTACGCGGCGTCCCGCTTCAGCCTGGACTTCCTGCGGGCCACGGACCTGTCGTACGTAGATGCGCGCTACTTCGGCCTGACGCCTGCGCAGTACGGCAGCCTGCTGCTGGTGGCATACGGACTGTGGGGCCTGTTGCGCAAGCAGGCGCCGAGCGCATCCTCGCAGAAGCCGCCCGCGCCGCAGGGCCGGGTGGAGACAGCGCGGTAGCGCGTCCACGTTTCGCATCGTCTCGCAGCAGGGGGGGTACCGCGTGAAGGCACTGGCGTACGACGCGTTGATGGCGCCGCTGGGCTGGGTGGGCTTGAACGCCGCCCGGCGGCAGTTGGTGGAAGGGCTGTCCGGCAAGGTGCTGGAGGTGGGCGCGGGCACGGGCCTGGCCCTGCCGGGCTACCCGGACTCCGTGACGTCGGTGACAGCGGTGGACGTGGACCTGGGAGCGCTGGTGCGCGCGCGGGCTCGACGCAGCGGCGTGGCGCTGCTCCAGGCGGACGCGCAGGCGCTGCCGTTCACGGACGGCTCGTTCGACGCGGTGGTGTCCAGCCTGGTGTTCTGCTGCGTGGACGCGCCGGGCACGGCGCTCTCGGAGGTGATGCGGGTGCTCAAGCCGGGCGGCGAGCTGCGCCTGCTGGAGCACGTGCGCGCCCCGAACCCGGCCGTGGCCACCGCGCAGGACCTGCTGACGCCCGCGTGGCGCAAGCTGACCGGCGGCTGCCGCCTCAACCGCGACACCTTCCGCCTGGTGGAGATCACGGGCTTCCACATCCTCCGGCGCGAGCAGCGCCTGGGCGGCGTGGGCGAGTTCATCTTCGCACGGCGGCCTTGAGGCCTCCCTTCAGAAAGGGGCTCGCGTGACCCGCCCTGGCAGGTCACTTCCGACCTGTCAGGATGGATTCACACAAGGGATGTCAGAGGTCACTTTAGGATGGTGGGCGTCACGGCGGACCAACCCGCCGCGTCCCATCCCGTGAGGCCCTGACGCATGTTGCGCGCCCTTCGTCCCCTCGTCGCAGTGCTGCTGTTCGCTGGCTGTGGACCCGACGTCGCTTCGGATGCCGCACCCGACCTCGTGAGTGCCCCGGCTTCGCTGGAGGACTCCAGCCGCCATTCGCGTGAGGGCTCCGTGCGGCTGTCCACCGGCGTCACGCTCCGCTACGTGGAGCAGGGCCGCCAGGACGGGCCCGTCGTCGTCCTGCTGCACGGCTATACGGACTCGCATCACACGTGGGACCTGGACCTGCCGCGCTTCTCGCGCGACTTCCACATCTACGCGCTGGACCAGCGCGGTCATGGCGACTCGTCCCGCCCGGCGTGTTGCTACACGCAGCAGGCGTTCGCGAAGGACGTGGTGGCATTCCTGGATGCGATGCGCGTCTCTCGCGCCGTGCTCGTGGGCCACTCCATGGGCAGCTTCATCGCGCAGCAGGTGGCGCTGGATTCCCCTGGCCGCGTGAAGGGCCTGGTGCTCGTGGGCTCCGCGCCCACCGTCGCGGGCAATGAAGTGGCCCTGGGCCTCAAGGAGGTCGTCGACACGCTGACCAACCCCGTGGACCCCGCCTTCATCCATGAGTTCCAGGCCAGCACCTTCTACGCGCCCATTCCGGCGTCCTACCTGGACACCCTGGTGGCGGAGAGTTCCAAGCTGCCCGCGCGCGTGTGGCAGGACGCTCTGGATGGGCTCATCGCGGAGGACCACTCCGCGCGCCTGGGCCGCATCCGCGTGCCCACGCTGATCATCGGCGGGGACCACGACGGCTTCTTCTCCGTGACGGAGCAGCGCGCCCTGGCCCGCGCCATCCGCGGCTCCAAGCACCTGCTCTACCCGGAGACCGGCCACGCGCCGCACGCCGAGCGCCCCCAGCGCTTCGTGAACGACGTGCAGCAGTTCCTCGAGTGCCTGTAGCCGCTCGCGCGACTCAGGCTCCGGCCGCCCCGGGTTCCGCCGGGCGGCTGGAGTCGCTCCGGGCCAGCACCACCACCGCCACCAGGATGAGCAGGCCGCCCAGGCCCTGCCGCAAGGACAGGCGCTCGCCCAGGAAGATGGCGCCCAACACCACCGCCATCACCGGCTCCAGCGTGGACAGGAGCGACGTGTTCACCGGGCCAATGCGCTTGAGGCCCGCGAAGAACGTGAGCATGGCCACCACCGTGGACAGCAGCGCCAGGCCCGCCACCGCGGCCCAGCCTCCCGGCGTCTGGGGAAAGGACGGGCCCTTCACCAGCATCAGCGCCCCGAAGGCGGCCCCCGCCGACAGCGGGACGACGGTGCTCGCCGCGAGCGGCCCCGCCGGCCCCGCGATCCGCGCGCTGGACAGGACGTAGAGCGCGTAGATGACCGCCGACAGCACGCCCAGCCCAATGCCCAGCGGCTTCGCGTCCGGGCCGGGGTCCACCGTGAGCGCCGTCCCGCACAGGGCCAGCCCCACCGCCAACCAGCGGCGGCGGCTCAGGTGCTCGCGGCCCAGGGCCACCTGGATGAGGGCCACCAGCGCGGGGAAGAGGTAGAGCAGCAGCGCCACCAGCCCGGCGGACGCGTGCTGGAGCGCGATGAAGTAGACGCTGCCTTCCGTGAAGTAGCCCACCGCGCCCAGCGCCACCAGGCCCCACAGGAGGCGGCCCCGGGGCCAGGTGCCGCCCTTCGCGACCATCACGGCCGCGAGCACCAGCCCCGCCAGCGTGAAGCGCAGGAAGAGCAGCGTGGGCATGTCCGTGCCCGCCGCGTAGGCCAGGCGCGCGAACAGCCCCAACGCGCCAAAGGAGGCGCCGGACAGGGCGACGAGGAGGAAGCCGACGGTGCGGGTCTGCATGGCGCCCGAGCGCGCGCCTACCAGTTCTTCACGGAGCCCAGGTCGAACACGTCCGGGAAGCCGCCCTTGCGCAGGAGCTCCGCGGCCACCGCGCTGCGGCCTCCCGCCGCGCAGTACACCACCACGGGCGTGCCCACCGGGCCGACCTCGGAGAGGCGCTGGGCCAGCACCTGCACGGGGATGTTGCGGGCGGCGTCCGGGTGTCCCTGCTGGAACTCCTCCGGGGTGCGCACATCCAGCAGCACCGCGCCTTGGGCGACGAGTTCGTGGGCCTTCTGCGAGCGTTCCTGAGGCGTCATGCACCCCATTCAACCAAAGCCCGGGGCCCCGTCGGGCTGAAAACTGGAGGCCGCCGCGCCGGGCGCTACAGTCCTGTATCGATACCCATGCGACTCGACAAGCTCACCCTGCTCCAACAACTGTCCGAGCGGCTCCAACAGAGCGACCGGCTGGCCCACCGCGCGGAGGCCGATGCCCGTGAGGCCGCCCGCAGCCTCGCCACGGAGTCCGAGAAGAAGGAGGACGGCCGCGCCGCCATCGAGTACGGCAGCCTCGCCACCGGCCAGGCCCAGCGCGCCCGCCGCCTCCAAGAAGAGCTCCAGGCCCTCACCGCCTTCGGCCAGAAGGAGCTGCCCCGCTTCTCGCGCCAGGGGCCCGTGGGCCTGGGCGCCCTGGTGGACTGCAGCACCGAGGACGAGGACGGCTTCGCCGAGCGCACCTTCTTCGTGCTCCCCGCCGGCGCGGGCACCGAGCTCACCGGACCCGGCGGCGACGGCTTCCTCTCCGTCATCACCCCCAGCTCCCCCGTGGGCCGAGCGCTCCTGGGCAAGAAGGCCGGCGACACCGTGGAGGTGACGCTCGCGGGCGAGGTGCGCGAGTGGACGGTGCTGGAAGTCGCCTGAGCTGAAGCGACGCGGGCCTACTCGCCCTGGGTGGGCCCCGGCGCCGCGTGCGCGACCAGCCACTCCTCCGGGATGTCGCCCCGGGGCAGCTCCAGGAGGAACGTGGCGCCTTCCCCCGGCGTGCTCACGGCGCGCACCGTGCCGCCGAACGCCTCGACAATCTGGCGCGTGATGTAGAGCCCCAGGCCCAGGCCGCCGTAGTGCCGGTCGCTCACCGCGCGCTCGAAGCGCTCGAAGATGCGCGCCAGGTCGTCCGGCGCGATGCCGATGCCGTGGTCCTTCACGGCGAGCCGCGCCAGCGTGCCTTGCGCCTCCACGCTCACGATGACGGGATGGCCCGCGCCGTACTTGAGCGCGTTGGACACCAGGTTCGTCACCACCTGCTCCAGGCGCAGCCGGTCCCACCGGCCCACCACCGGCACCGGCGCCTCCAGGCCCAGCTCCGTGCCGGCCTGCGCCGCCGCGGCGGAGAAGCGGTAGAGGATTTCAGCGGCCACGCTCGCCAGGTCCAGCTCCTCCAGCTCCAGCCGCAGCCGGCCCGCGGTGATGCGCGACACGTCCAGCAGGCTGTCCACCAGGCCCGACAGCCGGCGCACCTGGCGCTGCACCACGTCCAGCGCGTCCGCGACGCGGTCGGTGGGCACGTCCTTGCCCTCGCGCGCCAGCACCACCACCTGCTTCTGCAGCAACTGCACCTTGAGGCTCAGCGGCGTGAGCGGCGTCTTCAGCTCGTGGCTGGCGATGCCCAGGAACTCGTCGCGCTGGCGCACCGCTTCGCGCGCCTCGCGGTACAGCCGCGCGTTCTCCAGATGGAGCGCGGTGCGGTGGGCCAGCTCCGTGAGGAAGCGCTCCTCCTCCGCGCCAAAGGACCGCAGCACGTTGGAGCGCAGCACCATCAGCGCGCCCAGCACGTTGCCGCGCGCGCCCAGCGGAACGCTCAGGCAGCCGTGCGGCCCCACCTCGCGCAAGAGCCGCGCGTGCTCCGCGTCCCGCGCGATGGCCACCACGTGCTCCTCGGACAGGATGGGCAGACGCCCCACCGCCCCGGACGCGAACACCTGGGGCAGCCCGCCCGACACGGACGGGTCCGGTGGATAGCGCGTGAGCAGGTCGCGCAGGAGCGCGTGCCTTCCTGAGTCCGCATGCAGTGACGCCGCCACGCGCAGGCCTTCATCACCCACGGCACCCGGCGTCCGGAGGACGAGCAGGGCCCCCTCCCCCAGCGCGGGCACCAGCAGCTTGAGCAGCGGCTCCAGCTGCGCCTCCGCGTCCATCGACGTGCCCAGCAGCGCGCCAGCCTCCGCCAGCAGGCGCGACGCATCCAGCATGGACGCGGGCATCGCCTCCACGGCATGCGTGCGCAGGAGCGCCGCGGCCACCTGCCCGTCCCCGGCCCGCACCGGCACCGCGATGCAGTGCAGCACGGCGCGCGTTCCATCCGGACGGAGCACGTGCCACGGGGACGCGTCCACCAGCTCGCCCGCCAGCGCTCGCGCCAGCGGTGAGTCGCCCGGAGGCAGCGGTGTGCCGTCGTCCCGCACCCATTCACACCCAGGCAGGCGGGCGTGCTCGATGTGGAGAGGGACCGGAATGCCGAAGTGCGCCGCGGCTTGTGAGTTGAAAACAGTCACACGGCCCGTGCATTCAACGAGCACAACGCCTTCGGCGTCCATGACGCGCGTTGACAGGGGCGGGCCATCCCCATCCGTCACGCGGGCCTCCAAGGCTGGAGTGGTGATGCCGGACATGCCAAGGCTTTCCGCACGCATCATGGTGTCATCTCCGCCTCCCGGGAAGAAAGGAAGACAGGACCTGCAGCCCACTCCATCCTCAAGGACAGGGAATGCTTCCCATCCTCACGCTCTTCCCGCGGGCCCCCTTGCCTGCATGACGGCGATCCTCAATCGTTCGACTGTCTACGTGCGCGTCGCGGACGTTCCGCCCGCACGGCCAAGTTCTTCCACCGTGAGTCCTCCGCATGCAGATGCCGTTCACCCGGCCTGACGGCACCACCCCCACCGAGCGCCGCTTCCGTCAGGTCATCGACACGCTCCAGGAGGTCGTGTTCCAGACGGACACGGCGCGCACGTGGGTCTTCCTCAATCCCGCGTGGACCGAGGTGACAGGCTTTCCCGTGGAGGAGAGCCTGGGCCGCTCCGCGCTGGACTTCGTGCACCCGGATGACCGGGCGCGTGTGCTGGACGTGTGCCAGACGCTGCTCACGCGCGAGCGCGACTACGTGCAGCACGAGGTGCGCTACCTCACGCGCGACGGCGGCTTCCGCTGGGTGGACGTCTTCGCGAGGGTGACGGTCGACGAGGACGGCACGCTGCTGGGCATGGCGGGCACGCTCAACGACATCACCGAGCGCAAGCGCACGAGCGACGCGCTCGCCCGGCGCGAGCGCTACCTCACCGCCCTGGTGGACATGCAGCAGCGCCTGCTGTCGGTGCCGGAGGGCGGCGACCTGTACGGCCCGGCGCTCGCTCCGCTGGGACAGGCCTCCGGCGCCAGCCGCGTCTACGTCTTCGAGACGTACACCAACGCGCAGGGGACGCTCATGTGCAGCCAGCGCGCCGAGTGGTGCGCGCCCGGCGTCTCCGCGGAGATCGACAACCCGATGCTCCAGGACCTGCCCATGCGGCCCATCCTGGGGCGCTGGGCGACCGTGCTGGAGCGCGGCGAGGTCGTCACCGGCCGCGTGGCCACCTTCCCCTCCATCGAGCGGGACCTCCTGGAGCCGCAGGGCATCCTCACGCTGCTGGTGCTGCCCCTGCGCGTGCAGGGCCGGTTGGTGGGCTTCGTGGGCTTCGACAACTGCTTCGAGACGCGAGAGTGGGACCGCCTGGAGGTGGACCTGCTGTCCGCGGCCAGCGGCGCCATCTCCGTGTCGCTGGAGCGCCGAGCGTCCGAACGGGCGCTGCGCGAGCACGAGCACCGCTTCCGCCAGCTCGCGGAGAACGCGTCCGACGTGCTGTACCTGTACCGGCGGGAAGCGCCGCGCGGCTTCGCGTACGTCAGCCGCGTGGCGCACGCCAAGCTGGGCCTGGGGCCAGAGGCGCACTACACGGATCCGGAGCTGTGGTACCGGCAGGTGCACCCGGATGACCGGGCCGCGCTGGAGCGCCTGCTGGAGTCGCCCCAGTCCCTGGACGGCGCCACGGTGGAGCTGCGCTTCCTGCGCCCCGACGGCAGCCTCCTGTGGCTGGAGCACGTGGTGGCGCCGGTGACGGACCCCGCGGGCCGCGTGGTGGCGGTGGAGGGCCTGGCGCGCGACATCACGGAGCGGCGGGAGGTGGAGGAGGCGCTGAAGCGCTCCGAGGCCAGCCTGCGCGCGCTGATGGAGGGCTTCCCCGACCCGGCGGCCATCGAGCGCGACGGCCACATCGTCTACGCCAACGCGGTGCTCGTCACCACGCTGGGCTTCGCGCGCGCGGAGGAGCTGGTGGGCCGCCGGCTGTCGGAGTTCCTGGCGGACGTGCCGGGCACCGGCGTGGCGTCCGTGGACAGCACGCCGCTCACCAGCGAGCGGCGCCTGGTGCTGCGCGACGGGCGCACGCGCGTGGTGGAGCTGGCCTCACTGCCCCTGCGCTTCGACGGTCAGCCCGCGGTGGTGTCCATCGCGCGCGACGTGACGGAGCAGCGCCAGTTGAAGGCGCGGCTGACGCTGGCGGACCGGCTGGCGTCGGTGGGCACGCTCGCGGCGGGCATCGCGCACGAAATCAACAACCCGCTGGCCTTCGTGGTCTCCAACCTGGGCTTCCTGTCGGACGAGTTCCGCCACCACCTGTCCCCCGGCCCCGGCGTGCGCGGCGTGCGCCCGCCGGACGTGGCGGAGTGGCAGGAGGTGCTGGGCGAGGCGTGCGAGGGCGCCGAGCGCGTGCGGCAGATTGTCCGCCAGCTGAAGACGTTCTCGCGGCCGGATGAAGAGCGCATGACGCCGGTGGACGTGCACGCGGTGCTGGACTCGGTGGTGATGATGGCCGCCAATGAAATCCGGCACCGCGCGCGGCTGCGCCGGGACTACGGCACCGTGCCGGAGGTGATGGGCAACGAGGGCCGCCTCTGCCAGGTGTTCCTCAACCTGGTGGTGAACGCGGCGCAGGCGATTCCGGAGGGCTCCGCGCATGAACACGAGGTGGTGCTCGCCACGCGCGTGTCCGGCGGGCAGGTGGTGGTGGAGGTGCGCGACACGGGCATCGGCATCCCGCCGGAGGTGATGGGGCGCATCTTCGATCCGTTCTTCACCACCAAGCCCGTGGGCGTGGGCACCGGCCTGGGGCTGTCCATCTGCCACGGCATCATCACGGGGCTGGGCGGCGACATCCAGGTGGACACCACCGTGGGCAAGGGCAGCACGTTCCGCGTGGTGCTGCCCGCGCCCCGGCCCGAACCGGTCGTCCATCCGCCGGAAGCCCCGCTGCCCGCCGCGCCCGTGGTGCCTCGAGGCCGCGTGCTGGTGGTGGACGACGAGCCCGCGGTGGGCCGCGTGCTGCAGCGGCTGTTGCGCGGCCATGACGTGGAGGTGGCCACGAGCGGCCGTCAGGCACTGGAGCGCATGTCGCGGACGCCGGGCTTCGACGCGGTGCTGTGCGACGTGATGATGCCGGACCTCGCCGGCCGCGACGTGTACGAGGCCGTGCGGCGCGACCACCCGGGCCTGGAGCGCCGCTTCGTCTTCGTGTCCGGCGGCGCCTTCACCGCGGGCGCGCGAGACTTCCTGGAGCACATCCCCAACCCGCTGCTGGAGAAGCCCTTCGACGAGGCGCGCGTGCGAGGCGCCGTGGAGGAGCTGGTGCGCCACGGGCCGCCTGACGCGGCCTGACGCAGGGGACCGCCGGTCCGGGTCCCCCCATCGGTCATCGGGAGGAGGGTCCTCCCACTGACCGATGCGCCCGCGTAACGGGCCTGCGAGCGTGTGCTCGTCCGCTCGCACCCCTTGGGGGAAGGTCCGTCGCGCATGAACCGCACCAAACTGTTGCTGACCCTCGCTGGCCTGCTGTTCGTGGGCGCGCTCGCGCTCGACGCGCGCTCGTTCTTCGCGAAGACCTCCTCGCACCCGCCGGTCGTCGCCGAAGAACGGCTCCCCAACGGGCACCTGCGCCGGACTCCGGCCGTGGCCACCAGCACCGTGGACCAGACCCACACCGTCATCCAGCCGGGTGAGGCCCCCATCAACGGGGTCCTGCCCGTCGTCCTGGGACAGCCCGCGTCCGGCAAGGCCGGTCCGGTGCAGCTCACGGGCAAGCTGTCCGGCGCGTACGTGAAGACGGGCCCGGGTGAGGCCTTCGCCGTGTTCGAGCTGTCGGCGCGCATGCCGGAGAAGGTCCAGCGCGTGCCGGTGAACCTGGCGCTGGTGGTGGACCGCTCCGGCTCCATGGATGGCTCCAAGCTGACGGACGCGAAGCGCGCCGCCCAGGAGCTGGTGCGGCAGCTGCGCGACGGGGACCGGTTGGCGCTGGTGCACTTCGGCTCCGACGTGAAGGTGGTGCCCAGCGTGGAGATCACCCACTCCACGCGCCGCGAGCTCCTGAGCACCATCGACGCCATCCAGGTGAACGGCGGCACGCACATGAGCGGCGGGCTGGCGGCGGGCTCGGACGCGGTGCTTCCGTACGCGAAGCAGTACCGGGTGACGCGCGTCATCCTGCTGAGCGACGGCGAGCCCACCGAGGGCATGACGACCAACGACGGCCTCTTCTCCACGGTGGGCAGGATGCGCGAGGGGGGCATCACCGTGAGCGCGCTGGGCGTGGGCAGCGGATTCAACGACACGCTGATGCGCGGCATGGCCGAGCGCGGCGGTGGCTTCTCCGGCTTCGTCAGCGACTCCTCGGAGCTGGCCGCCATCTTCACCCGGGAGCTGGAGCAGGCCGCCAGCACCGTCGCGCGCAACGTGAGCATGACGCTGACCCTGCCGCCCGGCGTGAGCGGCGTGGAGGTGATGGGCCTGCCATCCACCCGCGACGGCAACGTCGTGCGCATCCCCCTCTACGATTTGACGGGCGGCCAGTCCGCGCGCGTGGTGGTGAAGCTGACGCTGGACGCGCCCTCGAACGCGGCGGACATGAACGTGCTGGACACCGCGGTGTCGTACGTGGACGTGGCGGCGGACCTGCCGTCGCAGGTGAACCTGGCGCTGGGCGCGAAGGTGACGAACGACGTCCAGGTGGTGCACGCGAACCTGGACCGCGACGTGCGCGTCCATGCCATCCGCGCGTTGGGTACCCAGCAGCTCCAGGCGGCCGCGGAGCAGATGAAGAGCGGCAACCGCGAGAGCGCGCTCGGCTTCCTGACCAACGCGCGTAAACTGTTCGGCGCTTCGGCGTCCGCGCTCGCGGGGGAGCTTGCGGACCTGGACAAGACCCAGGCAGCCTATGGCAATGCCCAGAGTGATTCCGAGGTCCGCGAAGAGGCCCTCAACCTCAAGAAGAAGACGATGAAGAACTTCGGGCAGAACAACAGCTACTAGTCCCCCCGCTGTACGGAACCCGGTGCGCCATGTCGCTCTCCATCCAACTCATCCGGCGAGAGGACTTCGAGTCGCGCTGCCTGTACGCGCTCGTGGGCGCCGGGGCCATGGCGCTGGTGGCCGGCGTGGCGCGGCAGGTGCTGCGCGTGCCGGTGGAGCCGGGCTACTTCGCGCTGATGGCGGCGGCCATCACCGCGGTGAAGCCGAAGGCGGCGGAGAACCTCCTGGTGCGCGCGGGGATGGTGCTGCTGCCCGCCGTGCCCTACGTGCTGGGGCTCGGGTCTCCCTGGACACACGCGGTGGCGGGAGCCATCGCCGCGGGGCTGCTGGCGTGGCGGGGCAACGGGCGCGACAGTCTGGGCACGCCGCTCCAGGTCGCGCTGTGCGCCGGGGCCGCGGCCGTCACCACCGCGCTGGGGCTGTACGTGCACCAGGTGCTCGACGCGCGCTTCCTCCCGGCGTGGGGCTACTTCCCGCTGATGGTGGACTACGCCGTGGTGGCGCTGTTCTGGAGCATCGGCACGCTGCCGGCGAACCTGGCCATGGACCTGGACGCGGTGGCCACCCGGGGCATGCGCCTGGAGGCCACGCTCTCCGGTGAGGTGCGCGGACTGGTTGCCCGGGCGCTCACGCTCTACCGTCAGTGCCAGGACGAGGCGCACAAGCTGGCCCGGGGCCCGGGGCTGGAGAAGCTCCAGGCCGTGCTCGGAAAGCTGGCCCGGGACGTCTTCACCCTGGCCGAGTCCCACACCGAATTGGCGACGCAGCTGTCCTCCGCGTCCCAGGGGAGCGTGGACTCGCAGGTGCAGGAGTTGAAGAAGCGCGCCCAGGACGCGCAGGACGGCGTGGCCCGGCGCCAGCTGGAGCGCGCCGCCGCGTCGCTGGGTGAGGAGCTCAACCACCTGGACGCGCTGTCGCGCAGACAGGAGCGCCTCTTCGCGCAGCTGCACGCACAGGTGGCCCTGCTGGAGCGGGCCCGCGTGTGCTTCATCGGTGCGCGCGCCGCGTCCCCCCTGGACGGCGGCGGCGATCGGGTCCAGGCGCTGGCGGAGAAGCTCTCCGCACTGGACCTGGAGTCCTCCGGCCCGGAGGGAGCGGCGCAGCCCGCGCGGGCTCCGGCGCTCCGCTCCTGAAGACCGGGCCTTGGGGGCCTGTGGGGCCGCGCCCTACTTCGCCGACGCGCGCGTGGAGGCGCGGGTGCGCTTGCGAGCCGGTGCGGCGGCCTTCTTCGCGGTGACGCGGGGCGCGTGCAGCTCGCTGGCGATGCGCTCCTCAATCTCCTCGCGCGTGCGGCGGCTGACCTCCAGTGCGGCGTTGATGCGCTCGCGCACGATTTCGGCCTGAGCCTCCGCGGCGGCCCGGTACTCCGCGACGTCCCTGCGCAGCTCCAGGCGGCCCTCGCTGGGGGCGACGCCCGCCGTCTTCCGGGTGGCCGTCTTCCGCCGCGCGGGACGTTCCCCCGCCTGGGTCCCACCGCCCTGTTGTCCCTGTGCCTTGCGCGCCATCTGTCTGCCCCCTCGCGCGATCGCTCGCGCCTGTGGGCGGAAAGGTGGGGTGTGGACTTCCCGCACGGAAGTCCGCCTCCGGGTCGGATGAGGGGCGGGCAGCCAGACATTGTGCGGGCGCGGCAACAGTGGAACTTCTCAACGCCTCCAGGAAGGCGCTAAGAGAGCCCTCACCGTTCCTGGGCCAAGGGGCCTCTTGACTGATAGCTCAGGAACCACCGCATCACTCCCAAGGGCCGGGATGCGAGCAAGCCTTCGCGCCACGCGCACCCGGCAGCCCGGGACCCGCGGCGGAGCGGATAGTGAGGGAATCCCCGTGGCGGTCTCTTTCCTGAACCGGAAGCACAACCTGGACCGGATGTCGCTGCGCGACCTGGTCTACTCGTTCTTCACCTACTACGCCGTCGTCGCCTACATCCTCATCGGCATCACCTGCATCGTGCTGTCGGTGAAGTGGTTCGACGCGCCGGTGCGCATGGGCGCGGCGATGCTGCTGGCCACGGTGGCGTACCCGTTCGGCTGGTACCTCATCCACCGGTACATCCTGCACGGCCGCTTCCTCTACAAGTCCGCGGCGACGGCGGTGACGTGGAAGCGCATCCACTTCGACCACCACCAGGACCCGCACGACCTGCGCGTGCTCTTCGGCGCGCTGCACACCACGCTGCCCACCATCGCGCTGGTGCTCACGCCCATCGGCTACCTCATCGGCGGCCGGTCCGGCGCGGCGGCGGCGCTGGGCTGGGGCATGGTGACCACGTGCTTCTACGAGTTCTGCCACTGCATCCAGCACCTCAACTACGCCCCGCAGCAGAAGTGGCTGAAGGACATCAAGCGCCTGCACATGTCCCACCACTTCCACAACGAGCAGGGCAACTACGGCATCACGAACTACTTCTGGGACCGCGTGTTCGGCACGCTGTACGAGAAGGCCTCCGACAAGCCCAAGAGCGCCACCGTCTTCAACCTGGGCTACACGGCGGAAGAGGCGCAGAAGTACCCCTGGGTGGACAAGCTCTCCGGCGGCACCCGCGGCGACGGTCACCCGCGCCGCTTCCAGCAGGCCGAAGGGCTGAGCGCGCCGGAAGTCACCAGCGAACAGTCCTGAGTCTTCCTCCCCGCTTCACCCGGACCTCCCCGCGCGCTTCGTCGCTCGGGGAGGTCTTCGTTTTGGCGCACGTCACGCGGAGAGCGGCTGGGCCATGTCCTGCTCCTGCTCCTCGCGAAAGCGCCGGGCGGCCAGGGGCGGCAGGGTGTGCACGCGCGCCACGAGGCACGCCGCGCTGCCGCCGGCCAGGTGGAATTGATCCAACCGCACGCTGACGGGCCGGCGCCCCAGGCCGCGCAGCACCGCCTCCACGCGAGGCACGCGCGCGCCGACGATGACGGTGTTGCCCACCTCCACCAGGTTGAGCCCGAACGCGAGCGCGTCCTCGCGTGCGATGGGGACCACCTGCTGGATGCCCTCCGTGCGCGCCAGCATGCGCAGCGACTCCGGCGTGAAGGCCTCCGGACACACCAGCGCGGTGCCGTCGGACAGGACGGTGAGCGCGGTGTCCAGGTGGTAGAGGTACGGGTCGCACAGCTCCAGCGGCGTGACGGGCGCGGAGAGGAACGCCTCCAGCACCCCCGCGGCGCGCTGCGTGGAGCGCATGCCCCAGCCCAGCAGGGCGCCCCGGCCCGCGGGCAGCATGGCCACGTCGCCGCCTTCGATGTGCACTCGCGGCGGCTCGATGACGTCGAAGCCGCGCGCGGACAGCCACCGGGCGCGCGCGAGCTGCTCATTGCGGCGCTGACCGTGGCGCATGGTGGCGAGCAGGGCGCGAAGCTCACCCTCCTGGGAGACGAGCACCGCGTTGTCCTTGGCGAACACGGAGTCGAACGCGCCGTGGACGAAGGGCAGCTCGAAGAAGCCCGCGCCTGCTTCACGCAGGGCACGCAGGAACTCACGGTGCTGCGTGCACGCACGCCGCCACGCGACGGCGCCGGGCTTCATATGCGGATTGATGTTCCATGCGACCTGATACGCGCAGTCGCGCGAGCGGACGTGGTCCTTCTCGCAACGCACCTGACTGACGGCGAAGGTGGCGGGAGCGATGTGGCCGGTGTGCAAGGTCATCCCCATACATGTGACCGGAAGGCACTCCCGCCTTCCGGTATGTGTTGAGAGGGTGCGCACCATGAGCGGGCTTGGCGAGGTGGCGGGGGAAGCGGGGACGGAGGACGCACGCCTGTCCGAACGGCTTCACCGGACCCTCTTGCGCTTCAACCACGCACGACTGGCTCCAGGGTTTCCCACCGAGGGCTGGCGGGCAGCCGTGCAGGAGGAGACCCAGTTGCGGTTGCTCGAAGGTGAGTACGTAGAGGCGGAGCGACAGCGCGTGGCGGCATGGGCCGCCGAGGCACCGGAGGACGCGGACGGGTTCATCGCGTGGTTCGAGGACCTGAAGGATTCCGGTCCCGGACAGCATGATCCGCTGTTCCCGTGGCTCGCCACGCAGGCGACGCGTGAGCAGATGGACTGGTTCCTCACGCAGGAGGTCGCGGGCGAGGCGGGCTTCGACGACCTGGTGGCGCTGACACAACTGCAGCTGCCCACGCGGGCGAAGCTGGAGCTGGCGCGCAACTACTGGGACGAGATGGGCCGCGGGCGCGAGGACGCGATGCACGGGCCGATGCTCGCGGAGATGGCCCAGAAGCTGGGGTTGAAGCCCACGGACGATGACACCGTGTGGGAAGCGCACGCGCTGGCGAACCTGCTCTGCGCGTTCGCGTTCAACCGCCGCTACACGTACCACGCGGTGGGCGCGCTGGGCATCGTGGAGGAGACGGCGCCGGGCCGCACCGCGTGCGTCAACGAGGGCCTCAAGCGGCTGGGGTTCGACATGCGCGTGCGGCGCTATTACGCGCTGCACTCCACGCTGGATGTGAAGCACTCCGAGACCTGGAACAAGGAGGTGCTGCGTCCGCTGGTGGAGGCGAACCCCGCGTGCGCGAGGCCCCTGGCGGAAGGGGCGCTCTTGCGGCTGATGGCGGGTGCGCGGTGCTTCGAGCGCTACCGCCACGAGCTGGGCCTGGACTTGAAGTCGCTCAGCTGAAGAAGCGCAGCCTGGCCGTCCTTCCCCCCCGGACCTTGCGCGTGTGCGCTGGGCTCGGGGGTGCGTTTCCCGGAGGACGGTCCGTGCAGGGGATGGGGATGCGCGTCAACCGGAGCGGACGCCAGCTTGGGGCGTTTCCCAGGCCGAGCTGGAGGTCCCGATGTCCCTGTTCCGATGCATCCCCGCCGCGGTGTTGCTCCTGACGGCGTGCGCCTCCCCGGGCACGTCCATGCAGGAGGTGATGCACCGCACCGCGCCCCTGCTGCCGAAGCGGCCGGATCCGCTGACCTACGGCACCCGGCCGGAGAACCCGGTGCGGGTGGGCTGGGGCGACAAGGGCGTGATGGCGTACTTCAAGCTCTTGCGCGGGCCGGAAGGCCAGCCGGTGGCGTGGCGCCGCATGGGCGACTGCTGCGAGTTCACCCAGGTGGATGGACAGGGCCAGGGGAAGGGCCAGCTGTCCATCTTCGAGGTCACGTACGACGGCCTGGACACGCCGGTGGTGCTCTACGTGGACGCGTTCACCGGAGGGAACGTGTACGCGCCCTGGGGCTTCCTGCTGGACGGCCAGGGCGACGCGCCGCCCGCGTCCGGGATGGAGCCGGAGGTCATCGACCTCTAGGCGCCGCCCGACCTACCCCATGATTCCTTGAAAGCTCCGGACTCTTGCGTCCTCAAAGCATGAGGCCCCTTCCTGGGTGGGGCCGTCGTGCCTAGATGCAAGGGTCGACAGGAGTATGACTTTCCCCCGGCTGTTGATCGTCACGCTGGCAACCTCCTTTCGTGCATGGGAGGTGCGGCGCTCTTGGCGCTGCGCTAAGCGTTCGACCGCTCTCCCGACGGAGGAGGAACCGTGGCGGCTGTGAAGAAGAAGCGTTGGCCGTATGTGCTGGGAGGCATCCTCGTCCTCCTGATCGCCATCGTGGCGGTGGTGCTGTGGCGCCTGGATGCCATCCTGCTGAAGGCGGCGCGCGACCAGGCCGCGACGTACTCGCAGAAGCTGGGGCGCCCCATCGAGATTGGCGACGTCTCCACGAAGCTCTTTCCCTACGTGGGCGCTCACATCCAGAACGTCAGCGTGGGCGCCGCCGAGGGCGAGGACCTGCCGCTCGCGGAGGTGAAGGACGTGACGGTGAGCGTGGCGGCGATGCCGCTGCTCACCTCCAAGGGCAAGGACATCCGCGTGCAGGACGCGGAGGTGTCCGGGCTCACCGTGAACGTCATCCGCCTGGCGGACGGCACCACCAACGTGCAGCGCCTCCAGGAGAAGCTGGCCGCGCAGCAGCCGAAGGAGGAGACGCCCGAGGAGGAGACGCAGCCCACGGACCTGTCAGGCGTGCACGTGGAGCGCGCGGCGCTCACCGACGGCACCATCCGCTTCGTGGACCGCGCGGGCGGCGCTCAGGCGCGCGAGCTGGCGGTGAAGGACCTGGACATCGAGGTGAAGGACCTGCGCGTGGGCCAGCCGCTGAAGGTGGACCTGGCGGCGGCGGTGCTGGCGGAGAAGCAGAACTTGAAGATGACGCTCGCCGCGGCCCCGCTGCCGGCGACGCTCATTCCCACGCCGGAGCAGGTGACGCTGAAGGCGGAGCACATCGACCTGTCGCCGCTGGGGCCGTTCCTGCCCCCGGACGTGGGGCTGCAGGCGGGCACGCTGGACGCGGACTGGAAGGCGGACCTGGGCGGCGCGGTGCCCGGCGGCAAGGGCCCCACGAAGCTGGTGGGCGTCATCAAGGCGCTGGGGATGAAGTTCGCGGGCTCGGAGGGCGGCAAGGCGCTGGACGTGGTGCTCGACACGGACGTGACGGGCGACATGGCCACCGGTGACCTGGCGCTGGACAAGCTGAAGCTGGACCTGGGCCCCGCGGCCATCACGGGCAAGGGCAAGGTGAAGGGGCTGCTCACGGACAAGCCCGCGGTGGAGGGCTTCGAGCTGACGGGCCGCAACCTGGACCCGGCCGTGCTCGCCGAGTACTACCCGCCGCTGCGCAAGCAGCTCAACGGGATGATCGCCGGCCCCATTGGCCTGGACGTGCGCGGCAGCGGCACGCAGGAGGCGCAGGCCATCAACATCGCGGTGGACCTGACGCCGGTGCGGCTGCGGGTGCCGGATCAGCTGTCCAAGGAAGCTGGCGGCGCGATGAAGCTGAACGCGAAGGTGACGGGCGCGGCGGCGAGCGGCGGCGCGCTGCGCTTCGACGCGAAGGCCGACCTGAACGGCGTGGACATGCGGCCGGGCCTGCTGGTGAACAAGGCGCCGGGGCAGCGGCTGGAGGTCGCGGCGGCGGGCACGTACGCGCCGGCGAAGACGGGCAGCGGGATGACGGTGAACGTCACCAGCATGAGCCTGGGCGCGCTGGAGGACACGGTGACGGGCACCGCCACGGTGGCGCTCGCGGGCACGGGCAAGAAGGCGACGACGACGTTCAAGGCGGACGTGAAGGCCGCGAAGCTGGATGCGGAGAAGTTGTTGATGAGCGAGGAGCAGGTGCTGGCGCGCACGGGCGGCAAGCCGCCGCCGGAGCCGCCTCCGGGCGAGGCCAATCGCTTCAACGGCTACCGGGGTGACATCCAGTTCGCCATCGCGTCGCTGCGCTACACGGCGATGGACCTGACCCACGTGACGGGCGTGGTGAAGATGGTGGACGACCTCATCACGGTGGAGAAGTTCTCGACGGGCATCTACGGCGGCAAGGTGGTGGCGGACGGGACCACCATCCGCCTGGGGCCCGCGCCGGCGGCCCGGCCCTTCACCGCGAAGGTGCAGGTGCAGGGCCTGGAGGTCGCGCAGGCGCTGGCGGCGCGCACGCCGAAGCAGGTGCTGACGGGCAAGTTCAACGGCAACGTGGACGTGCAGGGCGTGGGCTACACGCCGGACAAGCTGCAGCAGACGCTGCTGGGCGGCATCAACGGCAACCTGCTGGAGGGCACGTTCCTGGGCAAGGACCTGGTGTCGTCCGTCACGGGGCCGCTGGCCAAGGCGGTGCCCTTCGCGAAGGCACTCAAGAGCGGCGACGTGACGTCGCTGGGCGCGAACCTGCCCTTCAGCGTGACCATCAAGAACGGCGTGGCGCAGCTGAGCAAGCCCATCACCTGGACGCGGCCGGAGGCGGCGATGAGCTTCGACGGCGGCATCGGGCTGGACGGCACGCTGGACCTGACAGGCGGCGTGTCGCTGACGCCCGCGACCATCAAGACGCTGACGGTGGGCAAGGTGACGCCGACGGAGGCCATCCCGGTGGGGCTGAAGATCTCAGGCAAGGCGTGGAGCCCGGAGGTGACGGGCATCGACGTGAAGCCGGCGGCGACGACCATCCTGAAGCTGGCCGGAGGCGCCGCGCTGGGCGGCCTGCTGGGTGAGAAGGGCAAGGCCGTGGAGAACATCATCACGGGCGGCCAGGACAAGGCGAAGGCCGAAGCGGAGGCGAAGCGTCAGGAGCTGGAGGCGCGCGCCAACGAGGAGAAGAAGAAGCTGGAGGACCAGGCCCGCATCGAGCAGGAGAAGGCCAAGCAGCGCGCCGAGGAAGAAGCGAAGAAGCGCCTCAAGGGCATCTTCGGCGGGAAGTAGGCGCCGAGAGCACTGTGAGCATCACGCGCGCCGCGAGGTTCCTCCGGGAGCTTCGCGGCGTGGCTGTTTCAGGGGCCGCCGTCGTAAGGTGGGTGGACGATGCCTATGCTGCTGGAGCGTATTGAAATCGAAGGCTTCAAGTCCATCCGCGAGATGGCCCTCGACCTGCGCCCCATCAATGTCCTGATTGGCGCGAACGGCTCGGGGAAGAGCAACTTCATCTCCGTGTTCACGCTTCTTCAGCGTCTGACCGAAGGCAGGTTGCGGCAGTATGTCGCGACGATGGGCGGCGCTAATGCACTGCTGCATCATGGGCGGAAACGGACTTCCAGCCTTCGACTCATGCTGACCATGCCGTCGCGGGAGCGACGACCTTATCTTTTGGAGTTTGAACCTTCCGCTGACGACTCGTTGGTCGTTGCGGACGAGGCGGCACTGCCGCAAGAGCAAGGCAGCGACTCGCTCAGGGTGGACATCGAGGTAGCCTTCGACCGACTGATCGCATTCGGCGGGTTGCGCGTCTACCACTTCCACGACACCAGTGTTTCGGCCAGTGTGAAGCAAACACAGGACATTGGTGACAACGCAGCATTGCGCTCGGACGCGGCAAACCTAGCTGCATTCCTTTTCCTGCTGCGAGAGAAGCACCCCGAAAGCTACCGCCGCATCGTGGCCACGGTCCGACTTGCCGCGCCCTATTTCGACGACTTCCGCCTGCGTCCCAGTCCCTTCAACGACCAGAAGATCCTGCTGGAGTGGTCCGAGCGCGACTCCGACGACTACTTCAACGCGCACGCGCTTTCAGATGGAACGCTGCGCTTCATCTGCCTTGCGACGCTCCTGCTCCAGCCTAAGCTCCCGCCGATGATCATCATCGACGAGCCAGAGCTGGGCCTGCATCCCTACGCCATCCAGCTCCTCGCGGGCATGGTGCGCAGTGCTTCACAGAAGTCGCAGATCATCCTCTCCACCCAGTCCGTGACGCTGGTGAACCAGTTCACCCCAGAAGATCTCGTCATCGTGGACCGCCAGGACCGCGCGTCGACCTTCCACCGTCCCACCTCGGAGGAAACCGCTTCCTGGCTGGAGAGCTACAGCCTGGGAGAGCTCTGGGAGAAGAACGTCCTGGGCGGTCGTCCGGGCTGAGCCATGAAGCGCATCCTCATCCTCGTTGAGGGGCAGACCGAGGAGACCTTCGTCCGCGAAGTGCTCGCGCCCCATCTGCTTCGCCTGGGCCTGGCGCTCATTCCGCGTCTGGTGGTCACCAAGTACGTCAAGGAAGGTGGCAGCTTCAAAGGCGGTGTTCCCCAGTACGCGCTCGTGCAGGGGGACCTGCGGCGCCTGCTTGGCGATACGGGGGCAACGTGCGTGACGTCGATGCTCGACTACTACGGCCTGCCCAAGGACTTCCCCGGACTCGCGACCCGTCCCCAGGGTAACTGCTACGCGCGCGTCGAGCATGTGGAGCGCGCCTTCGCCGAGGACATCGGCCATCGCCGCTTCCTTCCCCACCTGCTGCTGCACGAATTCGAGGCGTTGCTGTTCACCGACCCTGGCCAGTGCTCCATCTCTTTTTCCGCCGAGGAGATCACGAAGCTCCAGGCCATCCGGACCAGCGTGCAGTCTCCCGAGGAGATCAACGAGCATCCGGACACGGCTCCCTCCAAGCGCGTCCTGGCTGTTTCTCCCGGCTATCAGAAGACCCTGCACGGCCCACTGGCGGTGATGAGCATCGGGCTTCCCGCCATCCGCGCAGCGTGCCCCCACTTCGCCCAGTGGCTGTCGAAGCTCGAAGCCCTCGCGGAGGGATAGGCTCGAGGCCATGTCCAACCGGCTCACGCGCATTCAGGCCGAGGGCCTGCGCTCGCTTCGCGACGTCGTGCCGCGCCCCCGGCGGCTGACCGTGATTGTGGATCCGGAGGGCTCGGCCACGCGCGACCTGGTGGCCTTCTTCACGCTGCTGCGCGAACTGGCCTGCGGCCGGCTTCAACAGACGCAGGTGCTGGACGCGGTGGACGGCCCCGTGACGCTGGTGCTGGGCATGGATGACGACGACTACACCGTGACGCTGCGGCGCTTCCCGGATGGCCGGTGGCGCGTCGTCCAGGAAGAACTGTCCCTGCTCGCGGGGATATCGCTCCCCTTCGTGGAGCCCGGCTCACACCGCGACGAGGCCGTGCTCTCCACGTTTCCTCCCGGGCCCACACCTTCCCTGGGTGAAGGGGAAGCGGCGTGGCTGGGAGAGATTGCCGACCGTGCGTCGCGGGCGATGAACGGCTTCCTGCGCGACTTCCGTGTCCAGCCCGCGGAGTCCTTTGACGCGGACGTCCCGTTCCTCTTCCTGGAGGAACGGGACGTGGACCTGCCCGCGAATGCCGTCTGGGACCGGGTCCAGGCCGCTCGCGCGGCTTCCTCTCGGGTCCCCGTGCTGCTGTGCACCCCGTCGGTGGCCCTGGCGGACGCCTTCGACATCGAGGACGTCCTGCGCGGCTGAGCGGCTACCTCCCGCCGGCGCCGTTCCCCTCCCAGCCACCGCCGATGGGACCGCCCCGGGGGCCGCCAGCGCCGCGCGGGTTCATGTCGTCGCGGCGCATCTGCTGGTACTGCGTCATCTGCTCCGCGCTGAGCACCTTCTGCATCTCCGTATCGGTCTGCGTGCGCAGGTCGCGCATCTGCTGACGCATGTCACGGCCCGGCCGGCCTCCCGACATCGCCGACGCCAGCTCCTGGCGCTTCGTGTCCTCGGCCTGCATCGCCTTCGTCAGCGCCTGCTCCTGGCTGTAGTTGAGCCGCGCGTTGCTGATGAAGGTCTTCATGCGGTCGGAGCGCTCGGTCTCCGCCTGCACGCGCATCTGGTCCACCTGCTGCTGCCACTGCTGGCGCTGCTCGGTGCGCTGCTCGTCCTGCACCGTGCGCATCAGCTCCTTCAGCGACTGCTTCGCGCTGTCGTTGGTCAGCGCCTCGCCCACCATCACGCCGCGCATCTGCTCGCGCAGCTTCGCGACCTCCGCCTCCAGGCCCGCGGGCGGAGGACCGCCCGTGCCGGCCGAGGCCGTACCGCCGCCCTGCTCGAAGGCCATCATCCGACGGGACAGCAGTTGCACCGTCTCCTCCAGCGCCTTCACGCGGTTCTGGAGCGCCCGGACGTCCGCCGTCGAGTCCTGCACGCGGGGCGCCTCCTGGACGACAGGGGCCTCCGACTTCCCGGGCCCCCACAGGGCCACTCCGAGTGCCAGCGAAGCCATCCCCACCGATGCGATGCCGAGAATGCGGTTCATGATGCTCTCCCTGACGGAACTCCCGGCCGCGTATTCCATCGCGCCCCCGGGCTCCGCCCTGCGCCTGCATCCTCCCACCCGCCCGCCTCCCGGGGAACCGTCCTGCGAAGCGTGCCTGCCTGCCCCTCGTGTCGCGAGCGTTGACCTCCTCCGGCGGGGCGCGGAGAGTCCCCCGCCATGACGCTCCGTCCCATCACTGAAGTCGGCGCCGAGCTGGGTCTCGCGCCGGAAGACGTCCTCCCCTGGGGCCGCGACCGCGCCAAGGTGTCGCTGGACGCCCTGGGCCGCGGTTCGCGCCAGGGCCGCATGGTGCTGGTGTCGGCCATCAACCCCACGCCCCCGGGCGAGGGCAAGACGACCATGTCGGTGGCGCTGGCCATGGGTCTGCGCAAGCGGGGCCGCAAGGCGGTGGCGGCGCTGCGCGAGCCGTCCCTGGGGCCTGTCTTCGGCGTGAAGGGCGGCGGCACCGGCGGTGGGCAGGCGAGCCTGGAGCCGGCGGCGGACATCAACCTGCACTTCACGGGCGACCTGCACGCCATCACCAGCGCGCACAACCTGCTGTCCGCGCTGGTGGACAACGCCGTGTACTACGGCCACCCGGTGGTGCTGGAAGGCACGCGGGTGCGCTGGCGCCGCGCGATGGACATGAACGACCGGTTCCTGCGCAACGTCATCGTGGGGCTGGGCGGCAAGGCGCACGGCGTGCCGCGCGAGACGTCCTTCGACATCACGGCCGCCAGCGAGGTGATGGCCATCCTGGCGCTGGCGGAGAACCTGAAGGACCTGGAGGCGCGGCTGGGGCGCATCGTGGTGGGGCAGGCGCCGGACGGCTCGCCGGTGCGCGCGAACGACGTGAACGCGGCGGCGTCCATGGTGGCGCTGCTCAAGGACGCGCTGATGCCCAATCTTGCCCAGACGCGCGAGGGCGGGCCGGCCATCGTGCACGCGGGGCCGTTTGGCAACATCGCGCACGGGTGTTCGTCGGTGGTGGGCACGCGGCTGGCGCTCGCGTACGCGGACGAGGTGGTGACGGAGGCGGGCTTCGGCTTCGACCTGGGCGCGGAGAAGTTCCTGGACATCAAGTGCCGGAGCGCGGGCGTGTGGCCTCGGGGCGTGATGCTGGTGGTGACGCTGCGAGCGCTGAAGCACCACGGCGGCGCGGCGGCGGCGCAGGTGGCGGAGCCGGACCGCGAGGCGCTCTTGAAGGGCTTCGGACACCTGGAGAAGCACCTGGAGTCGGTGACGGCGTTCGGTCTGCCGGCGGTGTTGTGTGTGAACCGGTTCCCACAGGACACGGAAGCCGAGTTGGACGAAGTGCGCGCGTTCGCGAAGGCGCGGGGCGTGGGCATCGCCGTATGCGACGGGTTCGGCAAGGGCGGCGAGGGTTCGCTGGAGCTGGCGGACACGGTGCTGGCGATGCTGGACGCGACGGACGCGGCGCCGCCGAAGCCGCGCTTCCTCTACGAGCTGGAGCAGACGCCGGAGGAGAAGATCCGCGCCATCGCGCGCACGGTGTACGGCGCGGATGACGTGGCCTTCACGCCAGGGGCGCGCAAGGACCTGGAGACTGCGCGGGCGCTGGGAGGCGCGGGGCTGCCGGTGTGCATGGCGAAGACGCACCTGTCCCTGTCGGACGACCCGGCGAAGACAGGCCGGCCCCGGGGCTTCACGTTGACGGTGCGCGAGGTGCGCCTGTCCGCGGGAGCAGGCTTCCTGGTGGCGCTGACCGGAGAGCTGCTCCCGATGCCGGGCTTGCCAAGAGAGCCCGCCGCCCGCCGTGTCACGGTCCATCCGGACGGCAGCATCACGGGCCTGATGCAGGGCGAGTGACGTCAGAGGTAGGGCCTAGCGTCTCCCGTCTTCTCTCGACGGGAGCACGCGACCCTGCCCCATCCGAAGCACGTCCAGCCCTGGCGCATCCACTTCTTCCAGCGCCATACGGAGGACGACCCGGTGCGCACCGTTCCGGCCCGCGACTTCCTCGACGCGTGTCCGGATGCGGTCAGCGCGAAGCTGCTCGCCGTCGTGAAGGCCGTGGCGGACGCGCCACCTCCTGCCTTCAGTGGCGGGGGCAAGTGGGAGGCCATGCATGGCGCCATGGCGGGGCTCCATGAAGTCCGCGCGGATGACAGGGGGCGCCGTCACTACCGGCTCTTCTGCGTCCTGGAGCGGGACGGAGCAGCGCTGGGACTGGGCGGCCCGAGCCTCGTCCTCCTGACCGGGAGGACGAAGGCGTTCCGCACCGTGCTCTCGGAGAATGACTACGCGAAGGTCCGGGCGCTCCGGGACGAGTACCAGCGCCGCCGACCCCGGAGCGTGTGGGCTGGCTGAGGCGCGTCCTACTTGCGGCGGACGCGGGGGGCAGGTGCTCGTGACCGCACTGCCTTCCGGCGGGCGGGGGCCGGCACCAGTTGCAGGCGGCAGCCCAGCGCGGCGGCCAGCTTCGTGACCGTCGACAGCGTGGGGTTCGCGGAAGGCGCCGTGAACAGCCGGCGCACGACCTCTGGCGGGGTCTCCGCCTTCCGGGCCAGGTCCGCCTTGCTCAGGCCTGCCTCCTCGCGCCGCGCATCCAGGGCGCGAATCAGCCTGTCCGCCGAATCCACTTCGGCGCGCGCCTTCGCATACGCCTCCGCGAAGGCCGGGCGCTTGAGCTTCTTCTCGAAGTAACGGTCGAATCCCGTGGGGGGCATGGCAGGGCTCCAGGCTTCAATCCGGGGCGTAGCATACAAGTTACGCCTGACGTGGCGCCCTGGCAGCCCTCCTCATCTACCCGAGCGACCGCAGCAAGGGCCTGATGCAGGGCGAGTGACGTCAGAGGTAGGGCCTAGGGTCTCCCGTCTTCTCTCGACGGGAGCGCTCGACCCTGCCCCATTCCAAGCGCACAAAGACGTCCCCCCATCATCTTGACGGAATATCATCCAGGAATGATATTCCGTCTCATGGGATTGAAGTCTTCGGAACCGATGAGTTCCGGGACTGGTTCCTTGCTCTCGACGAGGACACTGCGCGGTCCGTGGACCACGGGGTGGAGCTTCTGGCCGCGAAGGGGGTTGCACTGGGGTTCCCATACAGCAGCCAGCTCAAGGGCGCTTCCCAGCCGCTCCGGGAGCTTCGCATCCAGTCGGGCGGACATCCCATCCGGGTCTTCTACGCCTTCGACCCTGAGCGCAACGCGGTCCTGCTCCTGGGCGGTGACAAGACCGGGGACAAGCGCTTCTACGAGCGGATGATCCCCCAGGCGGAGAAGATCTGGCTGCGCTACCTCTGGGAGAGGGCCGCCGGACTTCATGACGATTCGAAGAACGAGCGCGAGGAGACGGAGTCATGAAGCTCCACAGCTGGAAGGGGATGCGCCGGGAGAAGTTCACGCCAGCGCAACTCAAGGAACAGGATGAGCGCGTCCAGAAGGAACTCCTGGAGATGAGTCTGCGGGAGGTGCGCGAGTTCGCGGGGATGACGCAGACACAGCTCGCCGAACGGATGGGCATCTCCCAGGGGCAGCTCTCCCAGACCGAAGCCCGGGATGACCACCGGCTCTCCACGCTCCGGCGCGCCGTGGAGGCCATGGGCGGAGAAATCGAAGTCTCCGCCGTCTTCGGCGACAAGCGGATCATCCTCAAGGGCGTCTGACGCACAACAGGCCGCCCCGGTGTTTCCGGAGCGGCCCGTGGGCCCTGCTTGACGCTGTCTGGGACGGCTAGACGCGGAAGGTGGTGGACAGCTCCTGGAGCTTGCCCAGGGAGGTGTTGATCTGCCCCACCGCCTGCTCGGCGTTGCTCGTGGCCATCACCACGTCGCTCATCATCTCCGACAGCTGCGTCACCACTTCCGTCATCTGCGTGATGCCCGCGTTCTGCTGCGTCACCGAGGCGACAATTTGCCGCGCCGCCTGGCTGCTCTCCTGCACCACCTGCGTGATGTCCTTCAGCGTCGTGGCGGACGAGAGCACCTGCTCGATGCCCTCCTCCATCTTCTGGCTGTCCTCCTCCGCGATGCCCACCGTCTCGCGGATGGCCTGGTTGATCTCCAGGAGGATCTTCCCGATGCGCTGCGTGCTCTGCAGCGACTGGCTGCTCAACGCCCGCATCTCCTTGGCCACCACCGCGAAGCCACGGCCTTCCTCGCCGGCCCGCGCCGCCTCGATGGCCGCGTTCAACGCGAGCACGTTCGACTGGTCCGCCAGGTCCTTCACGCTGCCGATGATTTCACCCGCGTGCACCGCCTGCTCGGACAGCACGCCAATGCTCCCCACCAGCGCTCCCACCCGCGCGCGGATCTGCTGCAACCCTTCCGCGCTGCGCTCGATGGACACCTGCCCGGAGGCGCTGTACGCGTCCGCCTGCGCCGCCACCTTCAACACCATCTCCGCGCGGCTGGCCGCCATGCCGGACGTCTGGGCGATCTCCGCGATGGTGGAGCTGGCCTCCGTGAGGCTGCGCGACTGGCTGGTCAGGAAGTTGAGCTGCTCGTGGCTCGCCGCGTTCAGCCGCGACGCCGCCGCTGTCAGCTCCGTCACCACCGCGCGCAGCGTGTTGGGCACCGAAACCAGCCGCGTCATCAGCGTCTGGATGCTGCGCGCCAGCTCACCCACTTCATCCTGCGCGCTCGTGTCGATGGCCAGCGACAGGTCGCCTTCCCGCACGATGCGCGTCGCCGTCGCCGTCAGCCGCGCCAGGGGCGTCGTCACCTCGCGCAGCAGCCACACCGTGGCCGCCGCGAGCGCCACGATGCACGTCACCGCCAGCAGCAGCACCCACGTCAGCGTCATGCCGTGCAGCGATGACACCTCCATGAAGGTCTCTCGCTGCGACGCCTCCTGCTGCGCCGTCACGGACTCCAGGCCGGCGTGCATCGTCCGGTACGCGGGATCCAGCTTCCCGAGCGCGGCTTGCGCGGCCGCGTCATTGCGCGCCGCCAGCGCCACCACCTGCGACGCCTCCTGCCAGTAGCGCGTGAAGGCCCCCTGCAGCGCCTCCACCTGCGGGCCATCCACGTCCGGAAACGCGCGCAGCGCCGCGAGCCCCTTCTGGAGCTCCGCCACCTGCGCATCCAGCGTCTGCTGCTGCACCGCGCGCAGTTCCACCGCGTCGCTCACGTCCTGGTGCAGCGCGGCGAACCCCGCGCGGGACGTCTGCGCCTGGCTCACCGACGGCGCCAGACTGGAACCGATGCGCTCCGAGGCATTCCGCGTGCGCGCGCCCAGCACCACCGTCACCGCCACGATGGCCACCAGGAACACCGCCGCCACCGTCGGCAGCACCATCATCTTCTGCTTGAGCCTCATCGCCATCACGCACCCCCTCGCGGGCCCATGTCATCCATCCCGATGAAGCGCGGCCGTACTCCCGCGCCGGGCCTGCTGCGCCAGCTCATTGTCGCTCATCCTTCCGCGGCCCCAACGGGCTCCCCCGAGGACCGGGGCTCCGTCAGGACTCGTAGGATAGACAACACCTCTCCCCCCGACTCAAGCCCGCGTCCCTTGAAATATCCTGCAAACGGGTCTGCATTGCCCCGCAGGGTCATGCAGGACACTTCATCCTGTCAGGTGGGACCTTCGGTGGAGGACGCCTCACGTCTACCGAGGGGACCCTGAAGGTACCCTGGCGCGATCATTCCAGCCGTCCGGCATGAGCTTCACTGCCGGTGGCGGTGGCCCGGGTGCATCCACACAGGCCCTGGCCCGGCCGCTCGGCGGCGCTCAGCGGGTGGGATGTGGGAGGAAGGGCTCCACCTCGCGGCGGCAGGTGTCGTCGCACTCGGAGAAGCGGACGAGGAACGCCGCGTGATTCGCGCACTTCTTGGGCCAGCGCGAGGCGCCGCCATCCACCAGGCAGAGCAGGCGGAACTCGTCGCGGGTGTCCGAGAAGAGGGCCTCGCGCTGCGAGGGGGACATGGCGGACAGCGCGCGGTCCTCCCCGCCCTGGAGCCAGATGAAGACGCCCACCATCGACACGAAGACGAGGGCCAGCCAGGTGCCCTTGCGCAGCCAGATGCTGGGCGGTGGGACCAGCTCCTTCGCGAAGATGTTCTTCTCCTCGCCCCCTTCGTCCGGAGGCGTCCCTTCGTTGCTCATGGGCTCCCTTCCATCCATGGCGCGTGCCAGCCGCACGGCCATGCCGCAGCAGACACCAGCCCGTTCCGCGTTGCACCTTGCAACCGCCATCCAGGGCACATCGTGCCGGATGCAGTGCGCCCCCTGAGCTTGCGCCGCCCGGCATCCGACAGACGGGCCCGGCACACGGCATGCTCTTAGACTGGGACCATGGAAGTGCGTGCCAGTACCGAGGCGACGGAGCGCCCCATGCGGGTGCTCGTGGTGGACGACGAGCGAAACATCCGCCACACCCTGCGGGTGTGCCTGGAAGGCCTGGGCTGCGAGGTGCGCGAGGCCGCCACGCCAGAGGCCGCGCTCGCGGCGCTCGCCCAGGGCCCGGCGGACCTGGCGTTCGTGGACCTGCGGCTGGGCAACGCGTCCGGACTGGAGCTGCTGCCCCGCCTGCTCGCCGAATCCCCCGCGCTGGACGTCATCCTCATCACCGCCTACGCGACGTTCGACACGGCCGTGGAGGCGGTGAAGCGCGGCGCGCGCGACTACCTGCCCAAGCCGTTCACCCCCGCGCAGATCCGCCACGTCCTGGAGCGAGCGAAGGCGCAGCGTGAGCTGACCTCGCACCTGGGGGATTTGGAGGGACAGCTCGCGCAGGCGGTGCCGGAGGCCACGCTGGAGACGGCGTCGCCGGCCATGCACGCGGCCATCGGGTTCATCACCCGCGCGGCCACGTCCGATGCCTCGGTGCTGCTGCGCGGGGAGAGCGGCACGGGCAAGGGGGTGCTCGCGCGGGCGCTGCATTCGATGAGCGCCCGGCGCAAGCGGCCCTTCGTCACCATCAACTGCCCCACCCTGTCCGAACAACTGCTGGCGAGCGAGCTGTTCGGCCACGCACGCGGCGCCTTCACGGGCGCGGTGAAGGACCAGCCGGGGCGCGTGGAGCAGGCGGAAGGGGGCACGCTCTTCCTGGATGAAGTGGCGGAGATGAGCCCCGCGCTCCAGGCGCAGCTGTTGCGCTTCCTTCAGGAGAAGCAGTTCGAGCGGCTGGGCGACGGGCGCACGCGCAAGGCGGACGTGCGCGTGGTGGCGGCCACGCACCGCGACCTGGAGAAGGACGTGGCGGAGGGACGCTTCCGCGAGGACCTGATGTACCGGTTGAACGTCCTGGAGGTGAAGCTCCCTTCGCTGCGTGAACGGCCGGAGGACCTGCTCCCGCTGGCCCGCCGCTTCATCGCCTTCTTCGCGAAGGCCGCGCAGCGTCCGGCCCCGGAGCTGTCGCCCGCGACGGAGGCGATGCTGCGGGCCTACCCCTGGCCGGGCAACGTGCGTGAGCTGCGCAACGCGCTGGAGCGGGCGCTCATCGTGGGCGCGTCAGGCGTCGTGGAGCCGCAGGCGTTCCCGGAGCGCATCGCGAACACGGTGGGACCGGGGGTGACGCTGGGCGGGCCGCACACGCTGGAAGCGGTGGAGCGCGAACACATCCTGCGGGTGATGGCCTCCGTGCCGACGCTGGATGAAGCAGCCCGGCTGCTCGGCATCGACTCGTCGACGCTGTGGCGCAAGCGCAAGAAGTACGAATCGGAGACGTGACGCAGGCGGCCTGTGCGCCAGTGCATGCAGGCCTGGTCCCGAGGTCAGGGGCATGCAGGGCCCCTCGTCCTTCCGAGTGGATTGCGCCGTTGCGCGCTCATGAGAACCCTGGCCTGTCATGAACCTCATCGATGTGCTCATCCAGCAGCACCGGGACGCGGAGGCCCTCTTCGAGGCCTGGCGCCACGCCCCGGACGAAGAGAAGCCGGAGCTGTGTCTGCGCCTGGCCGAAGCGCTCACGATGCACAGCACCATCGAGGAGCGCTGGGTGTATCCCGTCGCGCGAACGGTCGTGGACGGGCCGCGCATCGACTTCGCGGTGGAGGAGCACGGGGAGATGGCCCAGCTGCTCTCCGAGCTCTTACGCGTGCGCCACGACGCGCGCCGCCGCGAGGCCACGGTGCGGCAGTTGGAGGCGGTGGTGGCGCAACACATGACGGAGGAGGAGCGGGAGATCCTGCCCCGGCTGCGCAAGATGGACTCGGGCGCGTTCGGCCTGTCCAGCGCTGAAATCGTCCGCGCCGCGTCCGACGCGCGGAAGGAAGCGATGCGCCAGCTGGAGACGTCCGCGCCGATGTGACCGCGGCCTTCAGCCCTGCTCGGGCTGCGGCAGCGTGAACCAGAAGGTGCTGCCCTGCCCCGGAGTGCTCACCACGCCCAGCTCGCCGCCGTGGGCCTGGACGATGTCGCGTGCGATGGACAGCCCCAGCCCCGCGCCTCCAGCCGGTGCGCCCGGGGCGCGGTAGAACTTCTCGAAGATGCGGGCCTGCTCCTGGGCGGGGATGCCCTCGCCGGTGTCCTTCACCTCGAAGCGCACGAGGGTGCCTTCGCGCGACACGTGCACGGATACCTCGCCGTCGTGCGGCGTGTGCTTCACGCCGTTGCCCACCAGGTTTCCCAGCACCAGGTGCAACCGGTCTGGATCCACCCGCACCGTCTCCACGTCCGGTGACAGGGATTGCGACAGGCGCACGCCCCGGTCCTCCGCCAGCACGCGCTGCGCGGACATCGCCTGTTCCACCAACTCCTCCGTGCACACCTCTCGCACGTCCAACTGGAGCTGCCCGGACTGGATGCGCGACAGGTCCAGCAGGTCGTCCACGATGCCCTGCAACCGCTCGCAGTCCTCGCGCGCCGCGAAGAGCAGGTCCGCCTGCTTCTCCGTCACCTGCCCCACGACACCTTCGGCCACCAGGTGGATGGCCATGCGCAGCGACGTGAGCGGCGTGCGGAATTCGTGCGCCACCGTGGCCACCAGGTCGTTCTTCAATTCGTCGAAGCGCCGCAGCCGCGTCACGTCCTGGAGGATGAGCGTGGCGCCCACCACTTCCCCGGTCTCGCCGTGCACCGGGCTGCCTCGCGGAAGGAGCCATCGGACGCCCTCCGGAGACGACTCCACTCGCACCGCCTCTTCGTAGCCCCGGGGCTGGTAGGCGCCCCTTCCGCCTACGACGTGCGCTCGCACCCGCTCCAGCACGGCGCGCACCTCCGGTTCCACGCGGCCCAGCGCGTCCCCGCCCTCGTCCAGCCGCAGGCGCAGCACGTCCTCCGCCGCGGCGTTCACGTTGAGCAGCCCGCCTTCCGCGCCCAGCACCAGCACGGGGTCGGGCAGGCTGTCGATGGCCGCCTGGGACACCGCTTGCGCCTGGAGCAGCTCGCCCAGGCTGCTCTTGCGGTACTGCCCCAGCCGCTCCGCCATGGTGTTGAAGTCCCGCGCGAGCTGGGCGATTTCGTCCTGCCCCTCCACCACCGCGCGCGCCTCCACGTCACCCTGCCCCAGGCGGCGCACGGCTTGTGACAGCACGGACACCGGCCGGAGCGCGCGCTGCACCAGCGACGTGGTGAAGAACAGGCCGAAGCCCAGCGCCGCCACCACCGCCAGCACCATCAGCGTGTTCACCTGCTCGCTCTGCTGGCGCAGCCGGTCGTTCTTGCGCACCATCGCGTCCTGGTTCAACGCGAGGACGGACGACGCCGCGGCCTTCGCCTCCTGGAAGGCCGGTGAGAGCGATTCGAAGTAGCTCGTGCGTGCTGCCTCCGTGTCACGTGCCTGGAGGAAGACGTCGAACTCCTCGCGGTACTTCGTCCACGCGGTGCGCAGCCGCTGCGTGGCCTCCGCCTCGCCCGGCTCCGTGATGTTGCCCTGCTGGACGCCCAGCTCCATCTCCAGCGGTGGGCGCTGCGAGGCCTGCTGGGTCACGCCCCGCTCGCGCTCGCCCGCGATGATGAACAGCGCCGCGCTGTCCATGCGCTCCAGTTGCTCCGTGATGCGCTGGGTGGCGAGCACGCTGCGGTAGTTGTCCTCCAGCACCTGCTGACCGGAGCGGCCCACTCGCGCCAGGGTGATGACGGCCGTGGCTCCCAGGAAGAGCAACGCCAGCACCAATGGCATCTGGGCCAGCAGCAGACGCGAGCGCAGCGTCATGGGCGCTTCTCCTCGTGGGATTCGAAGGACACGACGTGGATGTCGAAGCCCTCCCCTTCCCGCAAGAGGCGCGCGTCCGCGGTCATCCCCAACCGCTGACGCCACTTCGCCTGGTTCGAACGGCCGATGATGATGTGTCCCACTCCGTGCGAGCGGGCGAAGTCCAGCAGTGCCGCCACGGGGTCACTGGAGCGCAGGCGCACCACCTCCGCGCCCAACTCCTTCGCCTTCTCGATGTTCGTCAGCAGGTGCCGCTGTGCCTCCGCGTCGATGAGGTTCGGCGCCTCGCGCGGCGTCTCCACGTACACCACGAACCAGTCCGTGTTGAGCCGGCCCGCCATGCGTGACCCCCGGCGCAGCAACGTCGCCGCGCGCGGCGGATGGCTGGAGAGGGCCACCAGCACCCGGCCCCACGCTCCGCCCTTCTGGGACGGGTCCTCGCCTGCCAGGGCCTGACGGCCCGCGGTGGCGCGGTCCAGGCTCTCCGCCACCTCGCGCAGGGCCAGCTCGCGCAGCGTGGAGAGGTTGTCACCGGTGAAGAAGCGCTCCAGCGCGCGCGGCACCTTGTCCGGCGCGTAGATCTTCCCCGCCTTGAGCCGCTCGTGCAGGTCCTCCACCGCGAGGTCCAGGTTCACCACCTGGTCCGCCGTCTTGAGGAAGCTGTCCGGCAGCGTCTCCCGCACGGTGACGCCGGTGTTGCGCTCCACCAGGTCGTTGAGGCTCTCCAGGTGCTGCACGTTGAAGGCGCCAATGACGTTGATGCCCGCGGCCAGCAACTCCTGCACGTCCTGGTAGCGCTTGCGGTGGCGGCACATGGGCAGGTTGGTGTGGGCCAGCTCGTCCACGATGGCCACCTGCGGCTTGCGCGCGAGCACGGCGTCCAGGTCCAGCTCCTCCACGGTGACGTCGCGGTAGGTGACGCGCTGGCGGGGCACGACCTCCAGCCCCGCCACCAGCGCCTCCGTCTCCGGACGGCCGTGGGTCTCGACGAAGCCCAGCACCACGTCCACGCCGCGGGCCTTCAGCGCGTGCGCCTCCTCCAGCATGCGGAACGTCTTGCCCACGCCCGCGGCGAAGCCGATGTAGAGCTTCAGCCGGCCGCGCCGGCCACGCTCCACCAGCTCCAGGAAGTCCTCCGCTCGAGGGCGCCGCGTCGTCATGTCAGGGCCTCGGGCCGGACTCCACGGCCTCCGCGGTCGTGGAGACGGGGACCCCGAACTGGCGGTCCATCGCCAGGTTCAACATCAGCACATTGACCCGGGGCTCGCCCAGCACGCCGAACGTGCGGCCCTCCACCCGCGACTGCACCAGCGCCTCCAGCCGCGCCGGATCCACGCCGCGCGCCCTGGCCACGCGGGGCACCTGCCACAACGCCGCCTCCGGCGACACGTGCGGATCCAGGCCGGAGCCCGTCGTGGAGACCAGCTCGCCGGGCACGGGCCCGGGGGCGTCCGGGTTCTCCTGGCGCAGCCGGGCCGCCTCCGCCACGGCGCGGTCGCGGAGCTTCTGGGAGGTGGGGCCCAGGTTGCTTCCGCCCGAGGCCGCCGCATCCCAGCCCGCGCCCGCCGCGGACGGACGGGGCTGGAAGTAGCCGGGCCGCGTGAAGCCCTGGCCGATGAGCTCGCTGCCCACCTCGCGGCCCCGGCCATCCTTCGCCAGCGACCCGTTGGCTTCCTGGGGGAACAGCACCTGCGCCACGCCGGTGACGGCCAGGGGATACAGCACGCCCGTGAGGACCAGCGTGACGACGCTGGCGCGCAGGGCGACGAGCAGGGTGGAGACCATGGAGGGATTCCTTTCTTGCGCGCTCACGCCAGGCCCACCGTGGTGAGCACCACGTCGATGACCTTGATGCCCACGAACGGGACGATGACGCCGCCCACGCCGTAGAGCAGCAGGCTGCGCCGCAGGAGCGCCGCCGCGCCCAGCGGGCGGTAGCGCACGCCCTTCAGCGCCAGCGGGATGAGCGCCACGATGATGAGCGCGTTGAAGATGACGGCGGACAGGATGGCGCTGAACGGCGACGTCAGCCCCATCACGTTGAGCGGGGCAATCTGCGGGAAGACGCCCATGAACAGCGCGGGGAGGATGGCGAAGTACTTCGCGACGTCGTTGGCGATGGAGAACGTCGTCAGCGTGCCGCGCGTCATCAGCAGCTGCTTGCCCACCTCCACCACCTCCAGGAGCTTGGTGGGGTTGGAGTCCAGGTCCACCATGTTGCCGGCCTCCTTGGCGGCCTGGGTGCCGGTGTTCATGGCCACGCCCACGTCCGCCTGGGCCAGCGCGGGCGCGTCGTTGGTGCCGTCGCCCGTCATGGCCACGAGCTTGCCCTTGCCCTGCTCAGCGCGGATGAGCGCGAGCTTGGCCTCCGGGGTCGCCTCCGCCAGGAAGTCATCCACGCCGGCCTCCCGCGCGATGGCCGCCGCGGTGCGCGGGTTGTCGCCGGTGATCATCACCGTGCGGATGCCCATGGCGCGGAAGCGGTCGAAGCGCTCCTTGATGCCGCCCTTCACCACGTCCTTCAGGTGGATGATGCCCAGCACCCGCGCGCCGTCCGCCACGGCGAGCGGCGTTCCGCCCGCGTCGCCAATGCGGCCCGCCGCCTCCGTCAGCGCGTCCGGCACCGTCCCGCCCTGCGCCTGCGTGTGACGGACGATGGCGTCCACCGCGCCCTTGCGGATGCTGCGCGGGTGCGGATCCACCAGGTCACAGCCGCTCATGCGTGTCTGCGCGGTGAAGGGGACGAAGGTGGCCTGGTGCGCTCGCAGCTCTCGGGGGCGCATCTTGTACATGTCCTTGACCAGCGTGACGACGGAGCGTCCCTCGGGCGTCTCGTCCGCGAGGCTCGCCAGCTGCGCGGCCTCCGCCAGCTCCTCCACGCGCACGCCCGGCATGGGCAACAGCTCCGTGGCCATGCGGTTGCCCAGGGTGATGGTGCCCGTCTTGTCCAGGAGCAGCGTGTCCACGTCGCCCGCCGCCTCCACCGCGCGGCCGCTGAGCGCGAGCACGTTCTTGCGCAGGAGCCGGTCCATGCCCGCGATGCCGATGGCGCTCAGGAGGCCACCGATGGTCGTGGGGATGAGGCACACCAGGAGCGCCACCACCGCCGTGCCGGACAGCGGCACGCCGGAGTACAGCGCCAGGGGCACCAGCGTCACGCACGCCATCAGGAACACCAGCGTCAGGCCCACCAGCAGGATGTGCAGGGCGATCTCGTTGGGCGTCTTCTTGCGCGCCGCGCCCTCCACCAGGCCAATCATCCGGTCGAGGAACGACTCGCCGGGGTCCACGCCGATGCGGATGACGATGCGGTCGGACAGCACCTTCGTGCCGCCGGTGACGGCGGAGCGGTCGCCGCCGGATTCGCGGATGACGGGGGCGGACTCGCCGGTGACGGCGGACTCGTCCACGCTGGCGATGCCCTCGATGACCTCTCCGTCGCCGGGGATGACGTCGCCGGCCTCGCACACCACGCGGTCGCCCTTGCGCAGGGCGGGGGCGCCCACGCGCTCCTCGCGGCCGTCGCCGGTGAGCCGGCGGGCCTGGGTGTCCTGGCGCATGCGGCGCAGCGCGCTCGCCTGGGCCTTGCCGCGCCCTTCCGCCACGGCCTCCGCGAAGTTGGCGAAGAGGACGGTGAACCACAGCCACAGCATCACCGACACGGTGAACCACACGGGCGCGCTGTCCGGCTGACGCGCCACCAGGTCCTTGAGGACGAACACGGTGGTGAGGAGGCTGCCGGCCCACACCACGAACATCACCGGGTTGCGGGCCACGTCGCGGGGGTGGAGCTTCTTGAAGCTCTCCCAGACGGCGGGCTTGAGCAGCGATGGATCCAGCAGGGAGGCCGGCTTGGAGGCGGGGGCCATGGTCAGTACACCTTTCCGGCCGCGCCGAGGAAGTGCTCGACGATGGGGCCCAGGGACAGGACGGGGAAGAACGTCAGCGCGCCCACGATGAGGACGACGCTCACGAGCAGGCCGGTGAAGAGGGCGCCCTGGGTGGGGAAGGTGCCCGGCCCGGGGGCCACGACCTTCTTGCCCACCAGCGAGCCGGCCAGCGCCAGCACCGGCACCATCATCAGGAAGCGGCCGGCGAGCATGGCCATGCCCAGGCCGATGTTCCAGAACGGGGTGTTGGCGTTGAGCCCCGCGAAGGCGCTGCCGTTGTTGGCCACGCCGCTGGTGAACGCGTAGAGGATTTCCGACAGGCCGTGGGGGCCCGCGTTGTTGAGGGACGACGTGCCCTGCGGAATCACGGCCGCCACGGCGGACAGGCCCAGGATGACCAGCGGGAAGATGAGCACGTACAGCATGGCGAGCTTCATCTCGCGCGCTTCTATCTTCTTGCCGAGGAACTCCGGGGTGCGGCCCACCATCAGGCCCGCGATGAACACGGCGAGCACCGCCATCACGAGGATGCCGTAGAGGCCCGCGCCGACGCCGCCGAAGATGACCTCGCCCAGCTGCATGTTGACCATGGGCACCAGCCCGCCCAGCGGCGTGAAGCTGTCGTGCATGGAGTTGACCGCGCCGCACGACGCGTCGGTGGTGACGGTGGCGAACAGCGTGGAGGCCGCGACGCCGAAGCGCGTCTCCTTGCCCTCCAGGTTCCCGGCCTGCGCGACGTTCGCGGAGGCGAGCGCGGGGTTGGACTGGGACTCGGCGGCGTAGCTGGCCGCGGCGCCGGCGAAGAAGAGGACGGACATGGCGGCGAAGAGGGCCCAGCCCTGCTTCGTGTCGCCGGTCATCTTCCCGTAGGTGTACGTGAGGCCCGCGGGCAACACGAAGATGAGCAGCAATTGGACCAGGTTGGTGAGCGGGGTCGGGTTTTCGAAGGGGTGGGCGCTGTTGGCGTTGAAGAAGCCACCGCCGTTCGTGCCCAGCATCTTGATGGCCTCCTGCGAGGCCACGGGACCGAAGGCGAGCGTCTGCTTCGCGCCCTCCACGGTGGAGATGTCGTGGTACGGCGCCAGGTTCTGGAGCACGCCCTGGGACACGAAGAACAGGGCCGTGACGAAGCTCAGGGGCACGAGCACGTAGAGGGTGCCGCGCACCAGGTCCACCCAGAAGTTGCCCAGCGTCTTGCGGCCTTCCGGGCCGGCGCGGCGGGTGAGGCCACGCGCGAGGGCGAGCGCGACGCCGAGGCCCGCGGCGGCGGACATGAAGTTCTGCCACGTCAGGCCCAGCATCTGGGTGGCGTAGCTCAGGGTGGACTCACCGGCGTACGACTGCCAGTTGGTGTTGGCTGTGAAGCTGGCGGCGGTGTTGAAGGCGAGCTCCGGGCCCACCGCGGGCAGCCCCTGGGGGTTGAAGGGGAGCACGTGCTGGAGGCGCTGGAGCGCGTAGACGCCCAGCACGCTGAACAGGCTGAAGGCGAGCAGGGAGGCGGCGTACTGGCCCCACGTCTGCTCCTGTTCGCGGTTCACGCCGCACAGGCGCAGGAGGCCGCGCTCCACGGGGCCGAGCACGCGCGGCAGGGGCGGCGTCCCTGATTCGAAGACGCGGAAGAGGTACGCGCCCACGGGCTTCGTCAACGCGAGCACCAGGGCGAAGAACAGCAGGATTTGCAACCAGCCGACGAGGGTCATGGCGGAGTCCTAGAAGCGCTCGGGCTGGAGCAGGGCGTAGACGAGGTAGATGGACAGCAGCACCGCGAGCGCGATGCCAGCGACGTATTCGAAGGTCATGACGGGGGACTCCTCACAGGCGCTCGCAGCCGTGGGTGTAGGCCGCGCAGAGCGCGAAGAAACCGATGGTCACCAGGATGAGGACGAGGTCCATGGGTGAAAGCTCCGCTTCAAGGTTCAGAAGGTGGCGACCGCGCCGACCACGAACAACGTCTGGTGTTGGCGCGGGAGGGGTGGCTGCTCCCCGCGCGCCGGACCGTCGAAGACGTTCTGGGTCGAGTGGTCGTGGCGGGCCTCGGCCTTGAGGACGAGGTGTTCGGCGGGCCTCACTTCCAGGGTGAGCGTGCCCTCGGACAGGGTCTGCGGGGTGCCACTGAGCAGGCCCTCCCGGTCGCGGTACACCTCCGCGCGCGCGGTCACGGCCACGGGCTCCGCGACCTGGACGCGCACGTTGGCGCCCGCCGCGTACCAGAGGGCGGCGGAGGTCCCCGGGCGGGCCTGCCTGCCCACGTCCGCGGTGGCGGCGATGCTCACGGCGTCGGTGGCCTTCAATTGGAAGGACTCGAAGCCGATGTGGCTGGGGTAGAGGCCCGCCTCCAGGGTGAGCGGGCCTCGCGCGAAGGACAGCGAGGCCTGCTGCACGTAACGCCAGACCTCCGGGCCGGTGGCGTCCTCCTCGGGCTCCGCGCGGTGCAGCACGTCGATGCCGGTGCCGAAGCCGAGCAGGACGTGGAAGCCCACGGGCTCCGGCGCCAGGTTCACGCCCAGCGACGCCAGGTTGACGGTGATTTCGTCATGCCGCCGGGCGGTGGTGCCGGTGCCTGGCAGGAAGTTCACGTCGCTGTCGGGGCGATTGAGGTTGTAGGCGGAGTAGGCGTCCACGCCGCCCTCGACCTGGAGCCGGCAGAGCAGCGAGGGCGCTTCGGGAGGGGACTGCGTCAGCAACAGGTGAAGCAGGTGGGGAGTCAAGTCGGGAGCCATACCGGGCTCCCTCCATGAGCATCCGCCGTACCGGGGCGGGCCTCCGTCAGGCCCAGGCGTTCCAAGGGGTTGCGGGTGCGGCACTCACGCCCGGGTTGCAATGTGCACGAACCGGCTCCGTGCGCCCCTGCGAGGTGAAAGGGGGCGGCGGCGTTACAGTGGGGAGCGGAGGTGGTTGGCGTGCATCGGTACCGGTGGAGCGAGAGCATCGAATCCAGGCTTCAGCAGGCGACCGAGCGCATGCGCCGGTTGCGTGCCACCACGATGCCGCCTGCCGCGGTGCAGAGCCTGCGGCACTGGTTCCGGATCCATCACACGTACAACTCGAATGCGATTGAGGGGAACCGGCTGACCCTGCCGGAGACGCGCGCCGTGGTGGAGGATGGCATCACCATCGCGGGCAAGTCGCTGAAGGATCACTTCGAGGCGGTGAACCTCGCGCACGCGCTCGACTTCGTGGAAGCGCTGGCCAGCAAGGAGACAGTGCTGGGTGAGCGGGACGTGCGTGAGATGCACGGCATCGTCCTGCGGGGTATCGACCCGGAGAATGCGGGCTCGTATCGGCGCATCAACGTGCGGATTGGCGGCACGGAGCACGTGCCCCCTGAAGCCCTTCGAGTGCCCGAGGAAATGCGGGCGTTCGGTGAGTGGCTGGCGGGGGCCAAGAACGAGCATCCGGTGGTCGTCTGCGCCATCGCGCATGCGTGGTTCGAAACGATCCATCCCTTCGTGGATGGGAACGGACGGACAGGAAGGCTGCTCGCCAACCTGTTGCTGATGCGGGAGCACTACCCGGCCATCGTGCTGCTCGTCGAGGACCGGGCGCGGTACTACACGGCGCTCGATGCGTCGCACTCAGGCGACATCACCGCGATGTTGGAGCTGACGCTCGACCGTCTGGACCAGAGCTTCGAGGAGTACGAGCGCGCGTCCCGTGAGGTGCTTGAACTCCGTGAGCCTGCGATTGATTACCTGGCGGAGCAGTTGGGCAAGCCGCCTGCTGCACCACCACCCTCGGAGGCCCATTCGTGGCATGAAGCCGTCCGCGCGCTCCATGGAGCCCTCCGGGACTTCGCGTCACAACTGGAGGCCCGTCTACCCGAAGGCCGCCGGCCGAGCCTGAGTGTCACGGACTTCAGTGAGCCAACAGAAGTCGCGTGGAAGCTCATCCAGAAGACGCCCTACGAGCTCTTTGGCCTTCATGGAGAGCACCACGGAAGCTGGCTGGCGCTCTCCATCCGGAGTTCTCCCAAGAAGGGAGGGCTCCCAGAGCTTCAGGTCAGCGAGCCAGACGTAAGCTTGCAGCTCCGGGACCGCATCACGTCCATGGAGCCAACGGGACACACCTTCCAGGTGACTCACATTGAAGGGGTTTCCATCCGGATAGAGCACGGCGTCTCCGCGCTCCGGCTTGCGACGGAGCTCTGGACCGGCGCGATCAACACCTATCTTCTGTCGCGCTGAGCCGCCGTACGCTCACGGACTGCTGGACACGGACGAATCACAGTCCGAGGTGCACTTGCCCGAGCAGGCGACCTGGCCAGGGTACGAGTCCAGGATGGCGCACTCGGTGCCGCCCGTGCAGGACACGAGCTCGGTGCAGACCTTTGAATCATCCACGCAGCGCGCCTTGGACACGCCGTCCAGCTTGAGCACGAGGCAGGACAGGCCCTGGGAACACTGGGGCAGGTCCACTCCGCACTCCTGCGCCAGGTCCAGCGACTGTCCTTCCCGCAGCTTCAGCTTCCCCTGCCCTCCCTCGCCGTCCGACCCACAGGCCGCGAGTGCCATCACCGTCAGACAACCGCCCAGCATTTGCATCCAGCGCATCGTGGCTCCTTGGAGTCGTGAAGCCTCATGCCCTGAGCAAGCCATGGACCAGGGGGGCGTCGCTGGGATTCCGCGCGCTTGGCGGGCGGAGATGGCCTCGGAAATCTGATGCCGCCTCGAATCCCTGGCGGCTTGGGACTCAGCGGAACTCGTCCACGATGTACACGCCCGCGCGCGGGGAGTTGAGGATCGCTGTTCCTGGCTTGGACTCGGGTCGCTTGCGCAATTGTCCGAAGCCGAGTCTCGCCACCGCGCAGATGGGCACGCGGTCCTTTCCCTTCAGGAACTGAGCTTCGTAGTACCGGATGACCGGCTGTTCTCCGCCTGTCCAAACTTGTCCGTAGAGGCGCATCGGCGCCTCCAGCGTCCCGATGTCCTCATCCAGCACGCTCTCGATGGGCCCGTCGTGCAGCGTGATGTGCTCCGCACGGCTCTGGTTCGCATCCAGTTGGACCCATGCGGCTTCACCCACGTAGAGCTGCAGGTACCGCATCACCTCCAGCGACTTCTCAGGGCACTTCTCCGACATGGGCGTTCCATCCGCACGAAGGCGGACGTCGCCCAGAGTCGTCGCACAACCCGGATGCAGGGCCAACAGGCCCATCCAGGCCACGAGCACGTATCGACGCGAGGTCATGCGTCCGTTCCTACTTCCCGAGCAAGCTCGGGCTCAACTCAACAACCGCCTGCCGCAGCCCATCGTGCCGGTACAACTCCAGATACAGGGAGGTCAGGGTCCCGCCGTCCACGAACGCGCTTCCATCCACCACCCGCCCGATCACCCCGGAGGTCCCCGGCGCAATCACCGAGGCGGAGGACCGGACCGCGATCGCCCGCTCCCTCGCGTCCGCCTTCCCCACGAGCCGCACGGAGCTCATGCTCCAGGGGCGCCGCGTGGTCAGGTTCTTCACCTTGAACACGACCGCGGCCTTGCCCGTGCCCCGGTAGACGGTGCCATCCAGTGCCGTGTCGCCATCCGCGCCGGAGAAATGATCCGCGACGCCAAAGGGCGTCTGCGCCACCGCTCCCGTGGTCAGCAGGGCCGCCAGCGCATGGGCCTCGGAGGACTCTTCCTTGTGGAGCCGCTCGTTCTCCGCGCGGAGGGTCTTGTTCTCCTTCTCCGAGTCCAACAGCGCCGAAGCCATGGCCTCGTAGCCATCCCGGTCCTTGTAGACGTTGAGCTGCTGGTCCGCGCTTCCATGCTCGCGCCGTCCCGGAGGACGGAGGAGGAAGGGGACCTCTCGCGCATCCGACAACGTGACGAGCAGGGAGAAGCCTTCCTCCGGTGCCAGGTCGCGCCGGGGCTCCAGCACCACCTTCCGGCCCACGACGCCCACCGGTTCGAACCGCCCCTCTCCGCCCACCAGCCGTGCCCGGAGCGGCGCGAGGTCCTGCTCGAAGCGGAGGACCGTCACGACCTGCCCCTTCACGTAGACGCGCTGGGGCGCGGCCTCGGGCTGCTCGGGGAGGACGAGCGTCCGGATGACGGCGTGCTCGTGCTCCTCCGCCACGGCCGCGCCGGCGAGCAGCGTCCCGAGCAGCGCCCACGTCCCAGGTAGCGCGATTCGCATACAACCTGGGACATAGCATCGGCCTCTCGGGGGGCCAAGCCGCGCTCAGGGCTCGAAGCGCGCCAGGAAGACCTTGTACTGGAGCGAGACGAAGAGCGGCTTCGGCGCCACCAGTCCCGCCTGCGCGAACATCGCGAACAGCGCGGCGTCGGACTCGATGGGCTGCATCTTCGCCATGGCCTGACGCCGGGCCTCCAGCTTCTCCAGCGGCACTCCGTACGTCCGCAGCCGCCGGAACTCGACGTTCGTCAGCTCGGGGTCCTGGCCGATGCGGCATCCCAGCACCAGCGGCGCTCCCGGCTTGAGCCTCCGCGTCACCTCTCGCAGCAATTCGACGCGGGCCTCTTCTCCCTCCACGTGGTGCAGCACACCCATCAACTGCGCGCCGTCGAACGGGGGACCTTGCGGCAGCGTCCGCAGCTCGCCTTCGTGCAGGTGCGTGCGCGCGAGCAGCCCTTCCTCTTCCAATCGCTTGCGTGCGACTTCGAGCATGGGGCCCGAAGGCTCCACGCCCGTGAAGCGCCAGCCCGGCACGCTGAAGCGGAGATAGGGCACCAGCTCCGCGCCCGTGCCCAGGCCGACATGAAGCAGTGACGCCGTCTCCTGTCCGTCCAACCGGGCAGCCAGGGCGCTGACGCCCAGCTCGTATGCCGCCTGGTAGCCAGCGAGGCTGACCGCCGCCTGGGCGTCGTAATGGGCCGCGCGGTCGGCTCCAAAGCCATGGACCGGCGCATGTGCGGAATGTTCGTGGGTCATGACCGCAAGATGCGTCCGCCCCGCGCGGAATGGCAGAGCGGGGATTCAGACGGAATCAGCGGATCTTTCGATGGAGGCTCACTCCTCCGGAACGAACCCGCTCCCCTCGCGCCGGAACACCGCGCCGACCGGCGCGTCCAGGATGGCGTCCAATTCCTTGTACCGGCCCAGCAACGAGCGCAGCGGGACGATGACCGCGTTGTCGCTGTCCTCCTCCGCCGCGGGCTCCGAGCGCTCCACGAAGCGGATGGGTTCCCCGTTCTCCGTGATGAGGCGCGTGACGAGCGCCTTGCGCTGACGCAGCCGGATGCCTCGCAGCAACTTCTGCCGCTCCTCCGTGCCCAGCTCCACCCGGACGCGCACCGTCCGCCCCTTCGCGTCCAGGTGCCGGCTGACCGTGAAGATGCCGTCCCCCCAGCGATTCCCACACCCCACCACGCGCGCGCCGTCCAACACCAGCGAGGCCGTGTCCTCCTCGCTCTCCCGCAGCCCGGCGTTCAGATTCTCCAGGTTGCAAGTGCGGCCGGCATGGGCATTCCAATCACTTTCAACCCACGACCCGCGGGCAGGTCCCCGGCCACCACCGCCCACAGGCCGTTGTACTTCACAACCCCCAATCCCTTTCCATGCTCCAACGCCAGCCGGGCCCGCTCCGTGTGGGGAATCCGCGCTGACAACACCTCCGCGCGCGCATCAAAGCCTTGCTCCCGGGCGAACCCCTCGAAGTGCGCCGCGGCGTCCGCCGGGGCCTTCTTCCGAGGCGACGCCGGCTCCGCGCCATGGCTCCGGACCCTACGCCACGCAGTCAAATGCACCCCAGACAAACGGAATGGCTTTCATCCCCCACGCCCATACGCGCGGTGCGATCCAGAAAAACCCCTCCGGGACACAAGCGTTGTCAGCCAACGCCCCCCATCCGTAAGGCTTTAACAAGGTTTTAAAGGAATCAAACCTATCACGTTTTCTTTTAAGTACCGGCACTGGGGGCTGCACGTGAGAGAAGAACTCGACACTTCCGACATGGAGTACGCCGATTTCGCGGTCCGTCATCAGCCCATCCTGATGGCGGTCGCCCGGAACATCTGCGGGGGGAATGGCACTGCTTGCGACGACCTGCTCCAGGACGTCCTGCTGCGGGCCTTGCTGAAGTGGGACACCTTGCGCGGCTGGGCGGAGCCGGCGCGCCGTGCGTGGCTGGTGCGGGTGCTGCACAACCGCTTCCTCGACCAGTGCCGCCGCTCGCGCACGGAAGCCACCACCGCCATCAACCTGGGCAACGTGCACAAGCTCTTCGAGGAGCCGCAGGCCCCGGACCTGGAGCTGTGGGAGTGCATCACCGAGGCGGAGCTGCAGAAGGCCGTCTCGGCGCTGCCCTTCAACCTGCGCCGCACCTTCGAGCTGCACTCGGAGGGGCTGCGCCACGCGGAGATTGGCCGCCTGCTCGGGTCGCCCGTGGGCACGGTGGGCACGTGGCTCTACCACGCGCGGCTGAAGCTGCGTGACCAGCTTCGCGACATGGCCGAGGCCCGTCGGCAGCTGGGGAGCTGATGAACGTCCACTGCCCCCACCTCCCCGCCTTCGTGGACGGGGAGCTGCCCCTCGAACACCACGAGGACTTCCGCGCGCACCTGGCCTCCTGCGAGGCGTGCGGCGTGCGGTTCCATGACCTGCTGCAGGCGGACATCCTCGGACGGCTGGCGCACGCGAAGGCGCCGCCGACTCCCGAGGCCACGGGGATTCCCCCAGCCCCGTGGCCTCGGGAGTCGGCGGCGCCTTCGCGTGCGCCAGCCG
>NZ_RAWP01000085.1:0-44682 GCF_003668935.1 Corallococcus sp. AB032C
GACGGGGGGATGACTCACCGGCGGGGGGCGAGCCATCCCTGTTCGCCCGGTTGGCGGTGGGCGTGTTCCGGCATCGGGGCCGGGTGCTGGTGGGCACGCTGGTGCTCCTCGCCGCGGCGGTGTGGGCGCTGCTCCGGGGCGGGCATCTCACCACCGGCACCATCGAGGGCATTGAATCCGCGAAGGCCGAGGCGCTCGCGCGCGGTGCCGCCGCGGGGTCGAATGATCAGACCCTGGCGGTCATCTTCCATCACGACGAATGGACCGCGGACGAGCCGCGCTTCACCCAGGCGGTGACGTCCGTGTTGTCGCGCGTGGAGCGGCTGCCCGAGGTCGCGTCGGTGGTGTCGCCCATCGGCGCGCCCGAAGCCTTCCGCGCCCGCTTCGTGGCGAGGACGGGACACGACCTGCTGGCGCTGGTGCGGCTCAAGGGCGGTGAGCGCGAGGCCACCGCCGCGTTCCCCGCCGTGCGCTCGGCGCTGGAGGACCCGAACCTCCGGACGACGCTCACCGGCAAGGTGGCCTTCCTGGCCGCGCTCAATGAATTGCTGGAACACGACCTGCTGCGCGCGGAGTTGCTGTCATTCCCGCTGGCGCTGTTGGTCCTGCTCTGGGTGTTCCGGACGGTGGTGGCGGCGATGCTGCCGCTGGTGGTGGGCGGCCTGGCGGTGCTCTGCGGCGTGGCGGGCGTGATGCTGCTGTCGCACGCCACGAACATGGCCCAGTACACGCTCAACGTCGTGTCGCTCATCGGGCTGGGCGTGGCCATCGACTACTCGCTCTTCATCGTGAGCCGCTTCCGCTCCGAGCTCGCGCTGGGACTCAGCACGGAGCACGCACTGACGCGCACGCTGGACACCGCGGGGCGGGCGGTGGCGTTCTCGGGGCTGGCCGTCACGGTGGGGTTGGGAGGCCTGCTCTTCTTCCGGGGCTCGTACCTGAGCGCCATGGGACTGGGCGGCGCCCTGGTGGTGGCCTTCGCGGTCCTCTTCGCGCTCACCGTGCTGCCCGCGCTCCTCGCCTGGCTGGGGCCTCGGGTGGACCGGGGACGGTTGCCCTTCGCTCGGAAGGAAGGGCGCGGCGGCGCCTGGCACGCGCTGGCCACCTGGGTGATGCGGCATCCCTGGTGGGTGCTGTTGCCCACGCTGACGCTGCTCCTGGCCATGGGGCTGCCGTTCCGCAGGCTGCAACTGGCGGCCACGGACATCACCGCGCTGCCCGAGGGCACCGAAGCACGCCACGGCGCGGAGACCCTGGCCCGCCTGTTCCCCCGCGAGGCAGCCACCCGCGTCCTCGTCGCGGTGGAGTTTCCAAGCGGCAATCCCCTCACACCGGAGCGCGCGGGCGCCCTCTACGACGCCAGCCGCCGGGTGGCTTCCATGCCCGGCGTGGTCGGCGTGGAGAGCGCGGTGGACCTGGGCCCCGGCATGGACCGGGCGACCGTCCTGCGCATGGCCGCCGCGCCCCCCCGAATGCTCCCACCGGAGCTCCAGGCCGCGCGGGCCGCGTACGTCACCGGCAACGTGGCGGTGATGCAGGTGCTGACGTCCGCGGCGCCCAGCAGCCTGGAGGCGCGCGACCTGGTCCGCGCGCTGCGCGAGGACCGCACGGTGGGCGACGGCCGGTGGCTGGTGGGAGGACAGACCGCGACGGACGTGGACGCGGCGGCCTTCGTGAAGCACCACACGCCCGCGGCGGTGGGGTTCGTGATGGGGATGACGTGCATCGTCCTCTTCGTGCTCCTGCGCTCCGTGGTGCTGCCCTTGAAGGCGCTCCTGATGAACCTCTTGTCGCTGGCCGGTTCGTTCGGCGCCCTGGTGTTCATCTTCCAGGAGGGGCACCTGCACCGGCTGCTGCGCTTCGAACCCGGGCCCATCGAACCGTCGCTGCCCATCCTGTTGTTCTGCGCGCTGTTCGGCCTGTCCATGGACTACGAGGTGCTGCTGCTCAGCCGCATCCGCGAGGAGTATCTGCGCACGGGCGACAACACCCACGCGGTGGCCGAAGGCCTGGAGCGGACCGGCGGCCTCATCACCAGCGCGGCGGCCATCATGGTGGCCGTGTTCGCGGCCTTCACGCTGGCGTCGGTGGTCGTGGTGAAGGCGATGGGGTTGGGCATGGCCATCGCGGTCGCGCTGGATGCGACGCTGGTCCGGGTGCTCATCGTCCCCGCGATGATGCGCCTGATGGGGGACTTCAATTGGTGGGGGCCCGGCCACTGGAGGCGCTCGCATCCACGGGCGCAGGGGACGGAGGCGCGGCCATGAACGCGCGGAACCTCGCATGGACGGCGGCGGCGCTGGGTGTGCTCGTGCACGGGCACCGCGAGCTGATGGCCGGTCTGCGGCGGCGTGCGGCTCCGCCCATGAGACGCTTCGAGCCACCCTCGGTGACTGTCATCCGGCCCATTCGGGGCCTGGACGTGGACGCGCGCGAGAACGTGCGTGCGCTGCTGGACCTGGACTATCCCGGCGAGTGGGAGGTGCTCTTCGTCTTCGACAGCGAGGACGACCCTGCGTTCCTCCCCACCCGTGACGAGGTGGCTGCCCGTCCGACGCGCGCGAAGCGGGTGGAGTTGATTGTCGCGGGCGAGCCACCAGCGGGGATGACGGGCAAGCTCAACGCGATGCAGGTGGGCGTGGCCTGCTCGCGGTGTCAGTTGCTGGCCTTCAGCGATTCGGACACGAGGCCCTCGCCCGAGGTGCTCACGGCGCTGGTGGGAGCGCTGCTGGAGGATGGCGGGACGGGCGCCACGTTCGCGCCCATCTACGCGGCGGCGGACGCGCCCCTGGCGGGCGACGTGGGCTACGGGCTGCTGGTGAACGCGTGGTACGGCGCATCGGTCGCGTGCACCGCGGCGCCGGATGGCGCGCTGCCCTTCATCATGGGGCAGTTGATGGTGTTCCGGCGCCAGGCGCTGGAGGCCATCGGGGGCGTGGGCTGCGCCGCCGGGCAGTTCGTGGATGACATGTACCTGGGGCGCCGGCTGCACGAAGCCGGGTGGAAGAACCGCGTCGTCCACGCGCCCCTGCGCGTCGTCACGGGCCAACTGGAGTTGGGCGCCTTCCTGCGCATCTTCCGGCGGTGGATCCTCTTCTCGGAGGCGGGCCTCCCCGGGAGCTTCGCGCGGCCCCACTGGGTGCGTGGCGCGGTGAGCTGGCTGTCATGGGGCGCGCTGGCGACGGCGGTGGCGCGAAGGGCCTGGGGCCCAGCGCTCCTGTCCGCGGCGCCCATCGGCTTCTCCGTGTGGAGCCAGCTGCGGCTCCAGCGGGCCTGTCACGGTCCGGAGGTCGCGCCCCGGCACTACTGGGTGCCGGCGGTCCTTCCGCTCCTGGGGGCAGGCGTGGCGCTGTCCACGCGGCTGTCTCGCGAGGTGGACTGGCGCGGCCGCGGCTACCGGTTGGATGCGAAGGCGCGCCTGGGTGAAGCCCAGCCCGCCCGGGCCAGCGTGTAGACGGGACGGCGGACGCGACGATGCAGCCAGCTCACCATCTGTTCCACCGCGCTCGCCATGGTGCCACGCAAGGGTGGCCCGGCCGAGCGCAACAGCGGCGCGGCGGACCGCAGGCTGCCCCCCTGTCCGTTCGGGGAGAGCATCGCGGCGAAGGCATGGGCGACGACGCGCAGGTACTCGCGGGCCATCACCCGCATGCGGGGCTCCTCGGAAGAGAGCAGGGCCATGGAGGCGCGCGCGCCGCCGGGGCTGTGCTCCCAGTAGTGCAACAGGCCCATGCGCAGCGCGTGCATGCCCTCGTCCTGCCTGGCGAAGGCGCTGTAGAGCGCGGAGGCGAGCGCGACGCGGGTGCGCTGCGCGGGCCGCCGCGCGTGCGCGTAGTGCTCCAGCGCGCGGGCGACGTGGTCCGGGTAGCGGTGCAGCGACTCCTGGAGGGCGCGGGCGTCGTGAAAGCACGACGCCATGCCGCTGGCCGTGAGCGGGTGGCAGCACGCGGAGGCGTCCCCCACGAGCACGGCGCTCCCCATCCAGACGGTCTCCGCCAGCCAGTCGTCGTTGGAGGCCATTCGCACCGCGGGCCGCTGCTCCAGCGCCTGCAAGACGGCCTCCCTCAGCCTCGAGGGCAGGGCGAGCAGCAACTCCGGGTGTTCCTTCAGCGTCTGGGCCGTGCTGCCCAGGGGCAGGTCCACCATCACGCGCGCCACGCCGGGCTGGATGGTGTACGCCAGCGCGTGCACGGCGCCGCCCACGAACTGGTGCCCGTATTCAGGGTGGGTGAGGCAGGCGCTGTCCACCGTCACGCCCAGCATGGTGGACAGGCGCTGGTGGTGCTCGGCGATACCCAGCATCCGCCGCACGGGCGACGCGCGTCCGTCCGCGGCCACCAGCAGCCGGGCGTGCACGGTGTGCTCGGTGCCCGCGTGCGAGTAGCGCAGGCGCACGCCGCGCTCGCAGTTGTGCTCCACGGCCGTCACGCGGGCCCGGATGCGCACGGTGACGCCGCGCCGCCGCGACACCGACTCCAGCAGGGGCAGGGTGAGGGCGGCGTGTTCGAGCGACAGACCCGTGACACCGCGACCGTAGGGCAGGACGAGCGTGCGTTCGGGGGCATGGAAGCACACCGCGAAGCCCCTCACGGGATGGGCCGCCCAGCCATCCACGACGTCCCCGAAGCCCAGCGCACGCAAGTCCCGCACCCCGGGCGGGTGGAGCAGTTCGCCCGCGAGCTGCTTGTGCCGGTCCACACCCGCGTCCAGCAGCAGGACGGACCACCCCAGGTCGGAGAGCGCCGCCGCCACCGCGCAGCCCGCGGGCCCTCCCCCGGCTATCACCACCTCGGTGTCCCCCACGTCGCCCCCGCTCGGTTCGCAGACACCATGTCTGGCATTGACGACTTATCCATTGATGCGCGGCGCCGCACGCGAAGGAGGCAGGCATGAAAGTGCAGGTTGCATCATTCTGTCGCACACAATTGCCCCGGGTCTCCCGGACCTTCGCGCTCAACATCCCGCTCTTGCCGGAGCCCCTGGACCTGGCGGTGACGGTGGCCTACCTCCTGTGCCGCATCGCGGACACCCTGGAGGACGAGTCCCCCGGGGCACTGCACGGTGCATTGCTCGACGAACTGGGGGCCCTGGTGTCGCTGGAGCCGGGCTGGGAGGCCCGTGCCCGCTCCTTCGCGCGAAGGGCTCGGCGCGCCCTGCGAGACGAGGTGCCACCGGCGGAGGCCGAGCTGGTTTCGGAGACACCGACCGTGCTCGAAACCCTGGCCTCGCTTCCCTCCTGGGTCCACCCGCCCATCGCGCGATGCGTGCGCACGATGACCGGCGGCATGAACCAGATACAGCGGATGCATGGAGGAAGCGGGCAGGTCATGGGGCTGCCCGACCTCCAGGCGACGTTCATGTATTGCTATTACGTGGCGGGCGTTGTCGGCGAGATGTTGACCGGCCTCTTCGTCGCCAGCTCACCCCGGGTCGCCTGGCGCGAGCAGCGGCTCGTGACGCGGGCGCCTGCCTTTGGCCGGGCCCTGCAGCTCACCAACATCCTCAAGGACGTGCGGGAGGACCTGGACCGGGGAAGCTGCTGGCTGCCCAGGGACCGCATGGCCGCGCATGGCCTCACGTCCTCCACGCTGGCCCTGCCTTCGCTCCGTGCGAACGCCGTGGCGCTGATGGATGAGCTGGTGTCGGTGGCGCGCAGGGAGCTGGACGTCGCGCTGGAGTACTCGCTGGCGCTGCCCGTGGAAGAGCCCGGTCTGCGGCTGTTCTGCCTCTACCCGCTCTTCTTCGCGGCCGCGACGCTCGACGCGGTGGAGGGCAACCCGGCGGTGTTCGAACCCGAGCCCGTGAAGATTCCCCGGGAAACGGTGGCGACGCTGATGCGGCTCACGCAGGAACGGGTGGGTTCGGATGAAGCGCTGCGGGCGCTCTACGCCAACTGCTCGCGGGCGTCCCGGAGCGGCGTGGAGGCCTGGAGTTGATGCGGCGGGCCCGAGACATGCTGGCCGGAGCGCAGGCGGCGGATGGTTCCTGGAAGGGGGACTACAGCGGTCCGCTGTTCCTGGGCCCGGTGTACGTGGCCGGGCTGTACGTGATGGGGCGCACGCCGGATGCGCCCGTCCGCGACGGGATGGTCGCCCACATGCGTGCGCACCAGAACCCGGATGGGGGATGGGGGCTGGACGTGGAGTCGCCCAGCCTCGTCTTCACGTCGGTGCTCAACTACGTCGCGCAGCGGCTGCTGGGCGTTGGCGCGGACGACCCGGGGCTCGTCCGCGCGAGGGCGTGGTTCCTTCCCCAAGGCGGCCCGCTGGGCAGCGCGTCCTGGGGGAAGTTCGTCCTCGCCCTGCTGGGGCTCTACGAATACGAGGGCCTCGCGCCCGTGCCTCCGGAGCTCTGGCTGTTGCCGCGAGGGTTGCCATTCCACCCCTCCCGGCTCTGGTGCCACTGCCGCATGGTGTACCTGCCCATGGGCTGGCTCTATGGCCGCCGGATCCGCGCCGCGGAGACACCGCTGTTGGCCGAGCTGCGACGAGAGCTGTACGCCCAGCCCTACGCGGATGTGGATTGGAAGGCGGCGCGCGGACGCGTGGCCCGCACGGACGCCTACAGCCCCCACGGTCTGGGATTGCGCGCCGTGCACCGCGTGCTGGGTTTGTATGAACGGTTCCATCCGAAGCGGCTGCGGGAACGCGCGCTGGAGGAGTCCCTGGCGTTGATTCACGGCGAGGACGCGGCGACGCACTTCGTCTGCATCGGGCCCATCAGCAAGGTGCTCGACATGGTGGTGTGTCACGTGGCGCGGCCGGACGGTCCGGAGGTGCGGGCCCACCTGGAGCGCCTGCCGGACTACCTCCAGCGGACGCGGAAGGGCATCACGGTCAACGGCTACAACTCCTCCCAGCTCTGGGACACCGCCTTCGCGGTGCAGGCGCTGGTGGCCTCCGGAGAGTCCGTCTGGGCGCGGGACACGCTGGAGCGCGCGGGCCGCTTCCTGGAGGCGCAGCAGGTGCTGGAGGATTCGCCAGACGCCGCCAGGCACCACCGGCATCCCAGCCGGGGAGGGTGGCCCTTCAGCACCCGCGCGCACGGCTGGCCCATCAGCGATTGCACGGCGGAGGCGCTGAAGGCGTGTCTGTTGTTGGAGCCGCTCGGGCTCAATCGCGTGCCACGCGAGCGCCTGGAGCAGGCCGTGGCGTTCATCCTGTCCCTGCAGAACCGGGACGGCGGCTGGGCCACCTACGAGCGGCAGCGGGGACCGCGCTGGCTGGAGCGGTTCAATCCCTCGGACGTCTTCGCCGGCATCATGGTGGACCCCAGCTACGTGGAGTGCACGTCGGCCTGTGTCCAGGCGCTGGCGGCCTGGCGCGGCGCATGGCCGCACGCACCGGTGGGCCAGGCCATCGCGCGGGGCGCGGACTTCCTGCGACGCCAGCAGCGTCCGGACGGCGGCTGGGAGGGTTCCTGGGGCGTGTGCTTCAGCTATGGCACGTGGTTCGGCGTCACCGGGTTGGTGGCCTCGGGAGCGGGGACCGGAGACCCTGCCCTGCGCAAGGCCGTCACGTTCCTGAAGGCCCACCAGCGCGAGGACGGCTCCTGGAGCGAAACCATCCAGGCCTGCCGCGAGCGCCGCTGGGTGGAGGGGCACTCGGGCCACGCGGTGACGACGTCCTGGGCCGTGCTGTCACTGGTGGCCGCGGGCGAGGCGCACGCGGAGGCCACGCGCCGGGGCATGGCGTGGCTGCGCGAGAGGCAGGCGGCGGACGGCCAGTGGCCCCGAGAGCCCCTGGCCGGCGTCTTCAGCCGCACCTGCGCCATCCACTACGACGCCTACCTGCGCATCTTCCCGCTGTGGGCGCTGTCGCTCGCGGAGCGACAGGCCGGAGGCTTCAAGGCGCGCGAAGGCTCTGCGACCCCAGGTAGTCCGCCTTGCCCAGGTTGACGCCATTGTGACGCAGCAGCGCGTACGCGTGGGTGACGTGGAAGAAGAAGTTGGGGACCGCGTTCTCCAGGAAGTAGTCCGCGCCGCTCATCACCTGCCCCTCCCACCGGGGGTGGGTGACGACGCGACTGGCGGCGCCCTCGAAGTCCTTCCCCGTGAACGTGTCCAGGTACGCGATGGTGGAGCGGACGCGCGCGCTGAGCTCCTCCAGCGTCTGCTCCGTGTCCGGGTTGGACGGCGCGGCCTTGCCTGACAATCGCGAGGCCGCGAGCTTCACGGCGTCACAGGCGATCTGCACCTGGCGCACGAACGGGAGCTGGTCCGGCGCCAGCCGGAAGTTCAGGTAGAGGTTCGGGTCGAAGGACTTCGCCTTGGCGTGGGCCTCGGCCGTCTCCAACCACTTGCTCAACTGCCCCAGCTGCTTCTTCATCTGCGAAAAGGTCTCGAAGTACATGGGCGCGCAAGCTAACGGGACAGCCATGGGCGCGCGAGCCAATCGCAAGGGCGTCCGGAGCAAATCGTCCGGACGCCCTGCGTCACCCCCGGCCTTGAGCTCAGGCCTTGAACGTCATCAAGGGCCGCAGCCGGGCCACCTCCCGGACGATGTCGGCGTCCACCTGGGAGGCCACCACCGGGCCAATGGGCTTGTAGGCGGCGGGGGCCTCCTCGATGCGGCGCTCGGCCCTGAGCGCGATGCAGTCCACCCCCGTCAGGCCCAGGTCCTCCTCCCGGTGCTTCGCGCCTCCCCGTGACATGGAGAAGCGCGAGTGCGCCCGCCCCGCCCCATGCGAGGCCGACGCCAGGGCCTTCGCGTTGCCCAGGCCCCTCATCAGGTAGGACGTGGCGCCCATGGAGCCGGGGATGATGACCGGCTGGTCCTCCTCGGCAGGGCAGGCCCCCTTGCGCGCCAGCCAGCCGCCTTCCCAGGGCAGGGTGATGTTGTGGGGCACGTCGTAGACGAGCGGCGCCTCCACGTCCCCGAACAGCTCCCGCAGCGTCTGCCGCACCAGCTCCGCGAGCAGCAGCCGGTTGAGGAAGGCGTAGTTGGCCGCCGTGGCCTCCGCCTTCAGGTACTCGCGCACCTTCACTGGATCCGCGAGCGGGAAGATGCCGCTCCCCGGGTGCGGCGCCCCCGTGGGCCACGCGGCGCGCGCCCGCTCCTGCCAGGTGCGCCCCACGTGCTTGCCCATGTCCCGCGAACCGGAGTGCACCATGAACGCGAGCTGCCCCTCCCGCACGCCCCAGGCCCACGCCCGCGCGCGGTCCACCACGGCCTCCACCCGCTGCACCTCCACGAAGTGGTTGCCTCCGCCAATGGTGGCGAGGCCAGGGTCGCGCACCACGCCCTCCCGCCGCAGCCCGGTGGGCGCCCAGGCCGGGTCCCCCTCCAGCGCCCCGCCCAGATAGACGCGGTCGGACTCACGGTGAAGCTGGCCCAGCTCCATCCGGGCCGCCATGCCCAGGGGCTGGCCTTCCGTCTCCAGGAGCCAGCCGGGCAGGCCGTCCCGCAGCAGCGCCTCCAGGGCGCGCGAGCCCTGGGCGACGTCCCGCGTGCCGAAGAAGTAGTGCCCCTTCATCCGCTCGACGAAGGCGTCGCGGCGGGCGAGGAAGGCGTCCACGGGGATGTCCGCGACATGCAGGCGCATGCCGCAGTTGATGTCCGTGCCCACCGCGCCGGGGACCACCAGGCCCTCCGTGTGGACCACCGACCCGATGGCCACCCCGGAGTCGCCCGGATGGAAGTCCGGCGTCGCGCGCACCTGCTTCACGCGGCCGCCGTCAGGATGATGGAGCGCGGCGAGCGCCGCGAGCTGCTGGAGCGCCTTGCCCTCCACCGGCAGGTCCGGCGGAAGGAGGACTTCGGCGGGGGGAGCATGGGGATCCGCCTGGAGGCGGACCGTGTAGACACGACCGTCGTAAGCAACGTCGAGCCCCTCGCGGGCAAGCGCCCGCAGGAGCCGGTTCAGTTTCGGCTGCATGACCTTCTCGGAATCTGACCCGGGCGGATTTCAGCCCGGGGGACGTGAGCGATGGATTCGAGACCTCGGGTCAGCAGCCGCGGTCGGGACGCCGGAGCGTCCGCGACCCCCTGGACGATCCAACACACCGCACCTGACGGGCTCGCGAAAAGATCCGCTCCAGTCGAGGATGGGCCCATGGACGTGTCGAAGCAGGGGAATGGAGCGGCGTCATGACGGTGGCGGTCCTACGGGCCCAGGCCCCGGAGTTCGATGTGGCGTCCGTCCTGGACCGCTTCCCGGAATGCCGCCCGGATGCCGTCTGGCTCCAGGGCGAGCAGCTGCAGCGCCAGGGAAGGCACTCGACCTCGGGCTTCAACCTCACCCTGGTGGAGGACGGGGAGGGCACGCTGCACGGCCCCGTCGCCGCCGCCCGCAGGCAACTGGAGGTGCTGGCCCCCCTGCTCGCGGAGCTGCGCCAGCAGGCCGTCCCCTGCGTCGTGGATTTCGGGCTGTTCGTCGGCACCTCGCGGCACTTCACCAGCTCCGTCCACTTCCCACCCGACGACGTCCGGTGGTTCGCGGACCAGGGAATCGCCCTGGCCGTCTCCGCCTATCCGACGGCCGAGGAGGAGTCGGAGGACTCCTCGGGCAACCTCCAATGAGCACGAAGACCGCCCCCCGCTGGGACCCCGGAGCCGTACCGACCTTCTGGATCAACCATGCGTCCCGGTTGCTGATGCGCCACTTCGAGCAGCGGTTGCGGCCGCTCGAGTTCGGGATGGCCTACCTGCCGGTGGTCATCGCGCTGGAGGAGCACGGGCCACTCTTACAGAAGCAGCTCGCGGAGTACGCCCACGTCGAGCAACCCACCATGGCCGCGCTCCTCACGCGCATGGAGCGCGACGGGCTCATCCAGCGTCAGCCGCACCCGGACGACAAGCGCGCGACCCGGATATCGCTCTCGGCCAAGGCCCGGGAGCGCCTGCCCCAGGCGAAGGAGCAGCTGGAGGAGGTCGCGGATCAGGCGACCGCGGGCTTCAGCGACCGCGAGCGCGCCACGTTCATGTCGCTCCTGCGCCGCGTGGTGGACAATCTGGAGCCGGCGTCCGGGGATTGAGCCATCCATTCCCTGAACGTCAGAGGGGTCTTGTAGGGTGCGCGCCCCTCCGGAAGATTCCCTTCCGGCATGACACAAGGTCGAGGCCTCTTGAACCGCTCCTCCTTCCTGATGCGCGCGCTGCGCACCGGCACGTTCTGTCTCGTGGGCGCCTGCTCGCTGATGACCGCCTGTGATTCCAACGATGATGATTCACCTGTCGACCCGACTCCGGTGGACAGGTCGCCGCGCAAGCTGACGCTGCTGCAGACGAGCGACCTGCACACCAACATCTTCCCGTGGGACTATTTCTCCGGGAAGGCTGACGCGAAGCGCGGCCTCGCCAAGGTGGCCACGCTCATCAAGCAGGAGCGCGCGAAGAACCCGGACTGCACGCTGCTCGTCGACACGGGCGACACCATCCAGGGCTCGCCGCTCGGCACCTACTACGCCCAGGTGGACAACGCGCCCAAGCACCCCATGGCCGCCGCCATGAACGAGCTGGGCTACGCCGCCATGGCCATGGGCAACCACGAGTTCAACTACGGCCAGGACGTCCTCAACAAGTTCAAGGGCGAGGCGAACTTCCCCCTCCTCGGCGCCAACGTGCGCAAGAGCTCGGACGGCTCCGAGGCCTTCACCCCGTACGTGATGACCACGGTGTGCGGCGTGAAGGTCGGCATCCTCGGCCTGGTGACGCCGGGCGTGGCCACGTGGGAGCGCAAGGACAACATCACCGGGCTGCGCTTCGATGAACCGCTGGAGACCGCGAAGACGTACGTGCCGAAGATGAAGCAGGCTGGCGCGGACGTGGTGGTGGTGGCCATCCACGGTGGCCCGGACAAGCAGCCGACGGGCAGCGCGACCAGCCCGGAGTCGTGGCTCGCGGACTACGCGGACGCCACGAAGTGGACCGACCGCGGCAACCTCACCGCTGAGAACCAGGCCGTGCAGATTGCCCAGCAGGTGGCGGACGTGGACGTGCTCCTCACCGGCCACACCCACCAGCCCATCCCGAAGATGCTGCTGAAGCAGCAGAACGGCCGTGAAGTCCTCCTCACGCAGCCCAACCGCTGGGGCAGCCACCTGGCGGACGTGCAGCTCAACGTCACCTGGAACGGCGAGCGCTGGGGCGTGGACGCGCATGACTCGCAGCTCCACGCGGTGGACGAAACGGTGGCGGAGGATGCCACCGTCAAGCAGCTCACCCAGGCCGCCCACGACACCACGGTGGCCTACGTGAACCAGAAGATTGGCAGCACCACCGCGGCCTTCACGGGCGGCTTCGCCGGACGCTACGTGGACAGCGCGCTCGGGGACCTGCTCAACATCGTGCAGGAGGAGGCCGCGGCGGAGGCCGGCTTCCCCGTGGACCTGTCCGCGACCGCCCTGTTCTCCAATGACGTCGCGCTGCCGGCGGGGGACGTCACCCTGCGGGACGCCTACAGTGTCTACATCTACGACAACACGCTGTACGTGATGGAGATCAACGGCTCCATCCTCCGGCGCGCGCTGGAGATGAACACGCTGTACTTCAAGCAGCTGGACGCGGCCAACCTGCCCGCGAAGCCCGCGGACGCGAAGGCCACCACGCCCGTCGTCGCGGACTACAACTGGGACCTCTACTCGCACATCGAGTACGGCTATGACTTGACGAAGCCCGCGGGCTCGCGGCTCACGCACCTGCGCTTCCAGGGCCAGGACGTGAAGGACGACCAGGTCTTCCGCATCGCCGTCAACAACTACCGCGGCGGTGGCGGCGGCGGGTACAGCATGTTCAAGGAAGGCCGCATGCTGTGGTCCTCCGCGGACGGGGTGCGTGACTACGTCGCGCGCTACATGCAGGAGCACCAGAACCTGTCTCCGGACACTGTGAACACCTGCAACTTCACGCTCACGCCGGACCTCTACACGCCGTACTTCCAGGCCACGCTCGGCCCGGCGAAGTGCGCGCCCGTCGTGCAGTGACGTAAGGAACCGAGGGACGCCCGGTGGACAGCCCTCTTCCCCGGAGGGCACGTCCCACCGGGCCTCCCGCGTTCCTACGTTGCCCGCGATGGCCGACCCACGCGCGGAAGAGACGTTCCAGAAGAGCATCCACACGCTGAACCAGGACGGCGCATCGCCCCGGACGGAGACCGACGACCTGGGCTCGCGGCGGCTCCCGGCGGAGGCCTACTGGGGCATCAACGTCAGCCGCGCGCTGGACAACTTCGCCATCAGCGGGCGCCCCATCTCCGTCTATCCCGACCTGCTCTTCGGCTACGCCTGCGTGAAGCAGGCCGCCGCACGCGCGAACGCGGATCTGGGCGTGCTGGATGCGACGCGGGCCTCGCTCATCGACCAGGCCTGCGAGGACATCAAGGCCGGCAGGCTGCACGAGCAGTTCGTCGTGGACGTCATGCAGGGCGGGGCCGGCACCTCCACGAACATGAACTTCAACGAGGTCATCGCCAACCGCGGCCTGGAGCTGGCCGGCCACCCCAAGGGCCACTACGCGCACCTGGACCCGAATGACCACGTCAACCGGAGCCAGAGCACGAACGACACCTACCCGACGGCGCTCAAGGTCGGGTTGATGTTGTCCGTCGAACGCCTGCTGGCCCAGCTGCATCTGCTGGAGCAGGCGTTCCGCGACAAGGGACAGGAGTTCGCGGGCATCGTGAAGATTGGCCGGACGCAGCTCCAGGACGCCGTGCCCATGACGCTCCAGCAGGAGTTCGAAGGCTTCGCCGTCACGCTGGCCGAGGAGCACGCGAGCCTGACGGAGGTCACCCGCCGCCTGGGGGAGATCAACCTGGGGGCGACGGCGATTGGGACGGGCATCGCCGCGGACCCACGCTTCGCGGAGGCCGCGCGAGCGCACCTGGCGGACATCACCGGGCGCCCCATCGTCACCGCGCCGGACCTGATTGAAGCGACCACCGACGTGGGCGTCTTCATGGAGGTGTCCGGCACCCTCAAGCGCACCGCGATGAAGCTGTCGAAGATCTGCAACGACCTGCGGCTGCTCGGCTCCGGCCCGCAGGCGGGCTTCAACGAAATCAACCTCCCGCCCATGCAGGCGGGCTCCAGCATCATGCCGGGCAAGGTGAACCCGGTCATTCCGGAGGTCGTGAACGAAGTGGCGTTCGTGGTCGCCGGGGGAGACGTGACGCTGACCATGGCCGCCGAGGCGGGGCAGCTCCAGCTCAACGCCTTCGGGCCGGTCATGGCCCACGTGCTGTTCGAGAACCTCAAGTACATGACCGCCGCCATGGCGACCCTGCGTGTGAACTGCGTGCGGGGCATCACCGCCAACAAGGAGCGGCTCGCGCGCCAGGTGGAGTCCTTCGTGGGCGTCATCACCGCCCTCATGCCGCACATCGGCTACGCGCCCGCGGCACGGCTGGCGAGGGAGGCCCTGGCCACGAACGCCAGCATCGCGGACCTGGTGGTGTCCGCCGGCCTGCTGACGCGCGAGCAGCTGGCCGAGCTGCTCTCGCCGGAGCGGTTGACCCGGGGCCAGGCGGTGGAGGCCCGGGACGAAGAGGGCACGCACTAGGCGGTCCCTTTTCGCCTTCAGCGCGAGGTCCGCATGTTCATCCGTCGCCTGCGCAGGTTCCTCCGAGAGCCCTACTGGCTGGTCCTGGCCGCCCTGGTCGTCGTCGGGGGCGCGCTGGGCATCGCAGTCGCCCGCGTGCAGACGGACACCGCACCGGCCCTGTTCGGGCATGCCTGGCCCGGGGACGTCGACGACACCCGGGGCGCCCTGGGGGCGTTGCTCGGGTTGCAGATCACCGTCCTCACCATCGCCCTGTCCCTGAACGCGCCGGTCATCCAGTCCGCCGCGAACCAGTACTCGCCACGGCTGGTCCCCATCTACCTGAAGAGCGCGCCGCTCCGCCGCGCCATTCCCTTCTTCGCCCTCTCCACCAGCTACATCCTCACGGCGGTCCGGGAGCTGGGCGTCATCGAGGACGCTGGCGTCAGGCCCCGGCCCGTCCTGTCGGGAGCCATCATCCTGGTGCTGGTGGCGCTCTTCGTGCTCATCCTCGTCCTGGCCCGCACCTTCCGCTTCCTGCGGGTGGAGCGCGTCCTCGGGCTCGTCCAGCACCTGATCGTGTCCGCGACGGAGCGCCGCATCCAGGCCCGTCTGAAGCGCCTGCCGCTGGATCCGGCGGTGACCCTGCGGTTGCCGGCGGATGCCACCTCGCTGCTCGCTGCTTCGTCGGGCTACCTCGCGGACGTCGACCTCCAGGACCTCACGCGGCTCGCCCGGAAGTGGGGCGTGCGGGTCCGCATTTGCATCACCGTGGGCGAGTACATCGACCAGGACGAGGTCGCCGGCTGGGTGGTGGCGGACGGAGGGGGCGCCGTGGATGCCCACGTGCTCCACGGCCTCGCCGCCACGTTGAGCATCACGTCGGCGCGCGAGCCCGACTGCGACCCCTCCCTGGGGCTCCGCATCCTCGTCGACGTCGCGAACCGGGCCCTGTCCTCGTCCGCGAATGACCCGTACACGGCCCGGCAGGCGCTCCAGCAGATCCGCTCGGTGATGCGCCGGCTGGCGGCCCTGCCGCAGGGGGACTGGAACGTCGTCGACCCGGATGGCAGGGCGCGCGTGTCACTGGTGGCCCTGCGGCTGCGCGACTACCTCTTCCTCGCCGTGGATGGCCCCCTCCATTACGCGGGGGGCGACCCGGAGGTGCTGGAGGAGGTGCTTCAAATCGCCCTCACCGTGGGCCTGCTCGCGCGCGACGCGCAGGACCGCGCCGCGGCGCAAGCGCTGCTCGCACGCGTGCTCGCGGACGTCCAGGGCTCCACGGAGAAGGACCGCTTCCACCGCCTGCTCGCCCAGGCGGAGCGCGTCCGGGCCTCCTTCCAGGGCGAGCGCCGGACGCGCGTCGAGCGGGGGCGCGCGGACTGGCTTCCGGACTGAAGCGCCGGCTTCAGTGGCGGGTTTCGCGGGTGGGCTTGAAGCCCATGAGGAAGTCGATGAGCAGGCGGGTGCCGTAGCCCGTGGCGCCCTTGCTGCGCCACGCGTTGTCGCGCTCGGCCCGCGCGGTCCCCGCCATGTCGATGTGCGCCCAGGGCAGCCCGTCCACGAACTCCTCCAGGAAGAGGCCCGCGGTGATGGCTCCGGCGTTGTCGCCGCCCACGTTCTTCATGTCCGCCACCTCCGACTCCAGTTCCTGCCGCAGGCGCCGGTCCAGCGGGAGCTGCCACACGGTGTCGCCGGTGCGCTCGCCCGAGTCCTTCACCTGCTCCACCAGGGACGGGTCGTTGCCCATGACGCCCGCGGTGAGGAGGCCCAGCGCGCGCTGACACGCCCCGGTGAGCGTGGCGACGTCCACGATGGCGTCGGGCCTCGGCGACTGCTCGGTGGCCAGGACGAGCGCGTCCGACATCACCAGGCGGCCCTCCGCGTCGGTGTTGATGACCTCCACCGTCTTGCCGCCGCGCACCGTCAGCACGTCCCCCAGCTTCATGGCGGTGCCCGAGGGCATGTTGTCGGTGCACATCAGGTAGGCCGTCACCGCCGTCCTGCAGCCCAGCTGCTTCAGCGCCGTCATCGCCGCGAGGATGGCGCCCGCGCCGGACATGTCGCCCTTCATGGTGGCGTGGACCAGGTCGTTCGGCTTCAGGCCCAGTCCGCCCGAGTCGAACATGATGCCCTTGCCCACCAGTGAGACGCGGCCCAGGGGCTGGATGGCTTCGCCCTTGCTGCCCCTGGGCGTGTACGTCAGCTTGATCATCCGCGGCGGCTCCGCGCTGCCGGCGTTGACGCCCAGCAGGCCTCCGCAGCCCAGCCTGGCCAATGCCTCGCCGTCGAAGATCTCGACCTCCAGGCCGCAGCGTTTGGCCAGCGACTCGGCCACCTCCGCCAGCCGTGCGGCGGTCAGCAGGGTGGCGGGGGAATTGGCGAGGTCACGCGCGAACGCCGTGGCGCGGGAGTGGATGCCTCCGCGCATCATTCCCTGTTCAACGTCCTCGGTGTTCTTCGAACCCGAGACGAGCGTCAGCGATTCGAGCGGCGGCTCCTGCTCCGAGTTCCGCTTGTAGGGCCGGTAGCGGTAGCGGGCGAGCAGGACGCCTTCGGTCAGGGCCTGCGCGGCGAGGTCCGCCGGGACGCTCCCGGTGTCCGGGACCTGGAGCGCGACGCGCTTCTGTTGGCCCACGGTCCGCGCGAACGCGGCGGCGGCATCCCGGAGCTTGCCTGCATCCAGCTGTGCCCGCGCCCCCACGCCGACGGCGACCAGGGGCGGGCCTCCCGAGCGGGGAATGAGCAGCGTCTGACCGGCCTTGCCCTCGAAGCCCGCCGCCTTCAGGAACGCGCGGTCGAGGCCGGGGGCCTTCACCTCTTCGTCCGCTCCCACGAACGTGCCGACGCAACCGGCGTCGGTGGGGACGGTGGCCGCTACGGCGAGCTTCGTCTCCTCCGGGGGTTCGATGGAAGGAGCGGGGTGGAACTCGGCCTGCGCGCGTGAATGAAACGAGGTCAACATGGAAGCCTCCTGATGGAGGAACTGGGCACGGCGCCAGGGGGGTGCAACATCCAGAAGGCTACTCGCCCCTGCCTCCGGGAGCGGTTTTCCGGCGGATGCAAGGTGTGGATGTTCCGCCACTCAAGCCCTTGAGGGAGGAAGCCCATGCGCACACTGCCGTCGAAGCGGATGTCACTGCTCACCGAACGCGAAGCCCAGCTCGTCCTGTCCAGCGCCCCACGCAACCTGGCGGAGCTCTCACCACGGGAACTGCGCGGACGCATCCTGCGAGCGCGCCGCCTGATGGAGAAGTACCAGGACGCGGCGCAGCGGCAGCGCAGGGAGGCACTCCGCAAGGAGGTGCCCTCCCGCTCCCGCCGCGCCGAGGGCAACCGCAACACCCTCCGCAAGGCCGAGTACTTCGCCCTCACCCTGGAGCGCTTCGAGAAGCGGCTCGCCCTGCTGGAGCGCAAGGCCCAGGTCCGGGCCCGCGCCGCGAGCCGTCCGGCCCCCCGGAGGACGACGCGCGCGGCCACGGGAGGACGAAAGCCCGCGCGCCGGACGCGCGCCGCCGGCCGCACCGCGAAGGCCGCAGCCTTGAAGCAGGCGTCCGGCAAGAAGCGGGGAGGGGCCCTGAAGCAGCAGCGCTTCCCCGCCCTCAAGCGGCAGGCCCATGCCTCTGGCCGGGGCCGCCGGACCCAGAGCCGGCGCGACTCGCGGCGCTGAGGGTGGGACGCCCTGGTGGGTGTCCCTACCCGAGCCCCCAGGGCAGCCCCAGCACCTGCCACGCGACCAACAGGGCAATCCACACGGCGAAGACCACGATGACGTACGGCAGCATCAAGGCCACCACGGTCCCCACGCCCGCGTCCTTCTGGTACTTCTGGGCGAAGGTGACGATGAGCGCGAAGTAGGCGTTCAGCGGTGAGATGGCATTGAACGGACCGTCGCCCACGCGGTACGCGGCGAGCACGGCCTCCGGGTCCACGTTCAGCCGCATCAAGAGCGGCACGAACACCGGCGCGAAGATGGCCCACTTCGGGATGGCGCCCGTCATGATGAGGTCCAGGACGGCGACCACCAGCACGAACCCGACGAGCAGCGGCAGCGCGCCCAGGCCCGCGTGCTCCAGGGCATCCCCCACCTTCACGGCCGCGATGGTCGCCATGTTCGTGTAGGTGAAGAGGGCGATGAACTGGCTGATGATGAACAGCAGGAAGATGAGGCCGCCCAGCCCGGCGACCGCCTTCTCCATGGCCTTGATGACGTCCACGCTGTTCTTCATCGTCCCGGCGCCGACGCCATAGGCGGCCCCCGTCACCAGGAACAGCACGGTGATGGCGACGATGAGGCCGTTCATGAACGGCGAGTCACCGATGAGCGCGCCCGTCTCCGGATTGCGCAGCGGAGCCCCCGGGGGCAGCGCCAGCAGGCCGAAGAACACCAGCACGCCCACGAGCCCCCAGAACGCGAACTTCAGCCCTCGCGACTCCTCCGGCGACAGCTTCGCGCCCGTCGTGGCCGGCTTCTCTCCCTTGTACTCACCCAGCCGGGGTTCGATGAGCTTGTCGCTGATGAGCGACACCACGATGGTCAGCATCACCACCGACGCGGCGGAGAACCAGAAGTTCGCCGTCAGGTCGATGGAGCGGTCCGGCGCCATGATGTGGATGGCGTCGTTGGTGATCTCCGTCAGGATGCCGTCCAGCGGCTTGATCAGGATGTTGACGGTGAAGACCGCCGCGACACCGGCGAAGGAGGCCGCCAGGCCCGCGAGGGGATGCCTGCCCACGGTGAGGTAGGCCGCCGCCGCCAGGGGAATCAGCACCAGGTAGCCAGCATCCGCGGCGATGCTCGACAGGATGCCCACGAACACCAGGATGTACGTGAGGAGCCGGGCCGGAGCGACCGCCACCAGCTTGCGGATGAGCGCGCCCACCAGGCCCGCCGCGTCCGCGACGCCCACGCCCAGCATGGCGACGATGATGACGCCCACCGCGTTGAAGTCCATGAAGTGCTGGACGACGCCCGCGAACATGAAGCGCAGGCCCTCGCCCGTCAGCAGGCTCTTCGCGGCGGAGGTCGTCTGCTCCACCTGGTGGGTGTCCGGGTTGATGGTCTCGTAGGTGACGCTGGCCCCCATCCTGTAGAAGATGTGGGAGAGCACCATCACGATGGCAATCAGCGCGACGAAGATGATGGCGGGGTGGGGGACCTTGTTGCCCACCCGCTCGATGGCGTCGAGCACCCGCTCCATGCCCTTCTTCTTCGGAGGCGTGCGCTGTTTGTTCTTGGTCTCGCCTGGGACCTGGACGTCGTCGAAATGAGCCGCTTTGGCCATGGGAGTGCTGCTCCTTTCCAATCCCTCAGATCTCCAGCTCGCCACCCACCGAGAGCGAGGTATCCGTCTTGACCTTGCCCGCCGCGGGTGCGCTGTCGTGTTGCACTTCGAAGTAGGTGGTGAGCGCGAAGCGGTCCGTCAGGTCCACGGACAGCTTCGTGGTGGAGTCCAGGAGGACACGTGTGTCGCCGAAGATGTCCGGGAGCAGCACGGCGTCCTCGCGCAGGTACACGTGCTCGTTGATGTCGTAGCGGAAGGCCAGTCCCACCGCGGGTGACCACAGGGTCACGTTCGGCAGGTCCTCGCGCGTGGGGGTGTACTGGAACCGGCGGTCCCTCGCGTAGCCCGCGCCCAGGTACATGCGCAGGAGGAGGTCCTTCGATTTCTTCGTCCGCTCCAGGAACGTGAAGCCGAGGCCCAGCTCCACCTCGGTGCGCAGCTCCAGGCTGGCGGGGTGGTCTGTCTCCGCGCCCAGGAAGGTGTAGACGCTGAGCAGGCGCGTGAAGCGGTAGTCAGCGCGCGCCCAGCCGCCGAGCGTCAGGGCCGTGACCGCCCGCTCCTCCTCGTCCTCCGTGGCCGCGTTGCCGTAGGCGCCATCCATCTCCAGGGTGAGCGCCCACACCGGGGACTCGTACTCCGCCAGGGCATCACCCGTGATGGTGAAGGAGCGGGCGTTGCCGGTGAAGAAGGAGGCGCCGAGCCCGGCCGAGCCCGTCCAGGGCCCTTCGTCTTCGTCCTCGTCCTCGTCCTCGTCTGCTTCGGCTTCGACGGAAGCCGGTGCGGAGGCATCCGCCGCTTCGGGAGGAGGCGTGGGTGTCTGGGCCATGGCCGCGAAGAGGATGAGGAGTGGACTCATACGTGCCCTGGGGAAGGAGGAGCCTGCCTGTCCCGGTGCTCGGGGAGGGGCGGCCTCGGTGGTGCTCGAAGGCCTTCTCGCGGCCCACGCAACCTTCGACACGCACCGCGCGTCCTGCAATCACAGGCCGGCATGCCAGGGAAGGCACCCTCGTGCCTTTGCCCGTCAGAACGTGATGAGGGATTTGTTCTACAGACCCTGGTTCAGGGGCGCACGACGTCCTGGATGAACCGGCTCAGCGACTCCGCCATCTTCTGGTGCGTGGCGGCGGAGGGATGCCAGTCCTCGCCGACGCCGTCAGCGAAGGGGTTCTGCATGGCCATCACGTGGCGGTGGATCCGGGCGTCGCCCAGGCGCTGGCGCTCCGCCACCAGGTCGGAAATCCAATCGCCCACGTGCACGGACGTCACCACGCCCTGCTGTTCCTTCCGCTTGAAGCCATCCGTCATGCTGCCCAGCGTGCAGACGATGTGCGCGCGCGGATGCAGCGTGCGGAGCCGTTCGAGGAAGGTCCGGTAGGCGGACTTGAACGCCGCTTCATCCGGAAGGAACGCGGCGGTGCCCGCGCCCGCGAACGTGTCGTTGGTGCCGGCGTTGAGGACAATCACGTCCGGCGAGTCGTTGGAGAAGTCCCAGGCGGCGGGGTGGTCCGGGACGGCGCGCTCGTAGATGGCTGGAATCAAGCCGGACGTGGACAGGTCCAGGTTGCGGTACACGCCGTGGCCCGAATAGCAGACGAACACGGCCTCCGCGCCCAGGCGTTGGGCCGTGAGCCATCCGTAGCCGCGTCTGGGATTCTGGTGCTTCGACGTGAAGGTGGGCACCCTCGACGAGGATGACTCAGGGACGAAGGTGACGTCCGTGCCGTAGCCGCAGGTGATGGAGTCCCCGACGAACTCCAACTTGAGCCCCGTGTGCTGCTGGGGCGGCTCCCGGAGCTCACCATGGACCTCCAGCGCCAGGAGCGTGCTGGCGCCCACCAGGGACTCGGTGCGCTTGAAGAGCTCCACCGTGTGCAGGCCCACGGGGAGGTCGCTGGCGAGCAGGTAGCTGCCCTGACCGGGCTTCACCGCGAGCAGCTTGGGAGGTGCCCCGTCCACCACGACGTCGAAGTGGTTGGTCCCCACGTCGCCGCCCGCGCCCGCGTCATCGAGCCGCACCCGGACGGCGTCTCCCCAGAAGCGCGCGCGCACCGTGACGCCCGGATGCGAGAAGACGACCCCTGTCGCTGAGCGGTACGTCCGGCCCACGTACCGCACGCGCGCGTCAGTGGCGGGAATGCTCACCCAGGGCATGGAAGGGCCTTCCGGTGGAGTGGAGGGGGCCCTGCACGCGGCCAGCGACAGGCCCATGCCAAGGCAGACGCCAGCGATGCGGGAGCGGTCGGGCACGCACTCCCAGCGTACACGCAAGACGGCGGCGGCCCACCAGATGCCAGCAGTGAACAGCCCATGCTAGATGACTCGCGTTTGCTGTCATCTCCAGGGGGGCCCCCATGAACCGACTGATTGGCTTTCGTTTCCAACTGGCATTGCTGGCCGTGCTGACGCTCCTGGGCACCGGCTGTGGTTCCGACCCGGAGCCGCAGTCCCAGCCGAAATCCCCCACGCTCGTCGAGAGCACGCAGTCCGCCGTCAACCTGAGGGCCAACGAGGCGGTGACGTTCCACGTCGCCGCGAAGGATGACGCCCAGCGTGCCCTGGGCTTCAGCTGGGAGGCCAGCACGGGTGTCCTGGAGCAGCCGCAAAGCACCGCGACGACCAGCGACGTGCGCTGGAAGGGCCCGGAATGTCTGCCCGCTGGAACGCGCGCCAGGGTGACGGTGACCATCACCAATCATGTGGCGCCCGCCATCACGCGGAGCTTCGCGCTCTCCGTCGTCGCGTGTCCCGCGGCGCAGGCCATCGCCGCGGGCCGCTACCATTCGCTGGTGCTCCGCCCTGACGGCACGGTCGTGGAATGGGGCGCCTCCTATCTCCGCCTCGACGGCGCCGCCCGCCCGGTGCCCGGACTGACCGACGTCAGGGCCGTGGCGGCGGGAGGCGAGCATTCCCTGGCCTTGCGCAGGGACGGCACCGTCTGGGCGTGGGGGGGCAACACCTATGGACAACTTGGGGATGGAACGGAGAACTACCGCTCCACGCCGGTGCGGGTGGTGGGGCTGACGGAGGTCCTTGCCGTCGCCGCGACTGGCTACTCCTCGCTGGCCCTGTGCAAGGACGGTACGGTCTGGGCGTGGGGGGATAACAGCGACGGCCAGCTCGGCGATGGAACGACGGAGGGACGTCTCACCCCCGTGCAGGTGCCGGGGCTGGCACGGGTCACCGGCATCGCCGCTTCCAGGGATCACTCGCTGGCCGTGCTCGCGGATGGGACGGTCCGGGCATGGGGTAACAACTCCTCGGGTCAGCTTGGCAATGGAGAGTTCAACTGGGAGGTCGGCAGCCTCCGCCCGGTCGCGGTGCTCAAGCTGACGGACGTGGTCTCCGTCGCCGCGAGTTATGGGCTCTCGTTCGCCGTGCACTCGGACGGCACCGTGTCGTCGTGGGGCACCAACGTGGATGGGGCCCTGGGCGGTGATTCCCGGAGGAACGGACACATTCCGGGCAAGGTGCCGGGAATGACCGACGTGACCACCCTCTCCGCGGGCACCTTCTACGCGGTGGCCCTGATGGGGGATGGCACCGTCCGGGGCTGGGGAACCAACGACTCCGGCCAGCTCGGGGATGGGACGTACACCCGCCATGCTCCCAGGCAGGTGTCGGGCCTCGCGGGCGTCGCGGCCGTGGCGGCGGGTGACGAGCATGTCCTGGCCGTGCTCTCCGACGGGAGCCTGCGGGCCTGGGGCGACAACCGGTACATGCAGCTCGGCATCCAGCCGGAGACCGTGAATCGCGGCGGACCCGTGCAGGTGCCGGGGCTGACGGAGGCGAATAGCGTGGCCGCGGGTGAAGCCCATTCCCTGGCCCTGCGCGCGGATGGCACGGTCTGGGCCTGGGGCGACAACCGCGAAGGCAGCCTGGGGATTGGCGCCGCGCACGGCGGCAGCACGACGCCCGCCCAGGTGCCAAACCTCTCCGGCGCCAGGGGCATTGCCGCGGGCTGGGGCCTCTCACTGGCGGTGCTCTCCGATGGCACCGTCATGTCGTGGGGGGCCAGTAGCTTCGGGCAACTGGGGGTCGAGTCCTCGTCATACGGTTCTTCCCCCGAACCCATCACCGGGCTGAGCGGCGTCACGGCCGTGTCCGCGGGTCGCTGGTATGCGCTGGCCCTGCGTGAGGACGGCACCGTCTGGTCGTGGGGGTACAACAGCCAGGGCCAGCTCGGCGACGGGACGACCGCCGGACGCTCCACGCCGGGGCAGGTGGCGGGACTGACGGGAGTCGTCGCCATCGCCACGGGCGCAATCCACGCGCTGGCGCTGCGTGAGGACGGCACCGTCTGGGCATGGGGGGACAACGACTTCGGGGCCCTGGGGGATGGAACGAACACCTCACACGCCATGCCGGCGCAGGTGCCGGGCCTGACGGGAGTCGTCGCCGTGGCCGCGGGGAAATACCACTCCCTGGCCCTGCGCGAGGACGGCACCCTCTGGGCGTGGGGGTACAACGGCCAGGGCCAGTTCGGCGACGGGACGACTCTCAGCCAGTGGTCCCCGGTGCGGGTTCCCGGCCTGGCGGGAGCCCAGCGCATCGCCGCGGGTGACGGCCACTCGCTGGCCGTGACGAACGGAGGCCCCCTCGTCACCTTTGGGAGCAATGCCTCCGGGCAGCTGGGGCTGGGCGAGGGAACCGGGAAACTGTCGCGCGGAGAGATCGCCTCGCTTCGCGATGCCCGCGCCATCGCGGCGGGCAGCGCCTACTCCCTGGCTGTCACGCGCGCCGGGACGGTCTGGGCCTGGGGCGCCAATGTCGCGGGCCAGCTCGGCAATGGCGAGGCGGCGAACAGCCCCCGGCCCATCCCGGTGACGCTCCCCTAGGGGCTCAAACGAAAGAGGGACTTGCGCTGACTCAGTGACCGATTTATAAATCTGGTCATGAGTTCCGACCCACGCACCGCCATCATGGGCGCCGCCGGCGAGGTCTTCGCCCGCTTTGGCTTCAAGAAGGCCTCGGTCGAAGACATCGCCAGGCGGGCAGGCGTGGGCAAGGGCAGCATCTACCTGCACTTCGAGAGCAAGGAAGCGCTCTTCGAGGCCTGCGTGGAGCGGGCGTACGGGGAGGGCCTGGCCGAGCTCAATGCGAGGGTGCGCCGGGCGAAGACGCCCGAGGCCCAGGTCCGGGCCTACATCCAATGCAAGCTGGAGCAGCAGTCCCGTGCACCCGAGGGGCAGCGCATCGAGCTGAGCACCATCTTCGAGCTGGGACTCCAGGCTGCGCACCTCGTACCCAGGATGATGGAGAGTGACGCCGCTGTGCTGGCGGGCATCCTCGAGGAAGGCGTGGAGCAGGGAGTCTTCACCGTGGCCGAGCCCAGGTCCGCGGCCCGTGGCTTCGTGGCGTTGCTCATGCAGTTCGCCGTCAAGTTGATGCCGGAGGGGGCGGACGTCGCGCTGATGCAGTCGGTGGAGCGCTGCTTCGACATCTTCATCCGTGGCCTCCTGAAGCAACCTCCCAACTGACCCCTCCTTTCCTGGCCCCACTTCGCGCCCGGGCGCGGTGGGGCTTTCGTTTGGCCGGGACTGACCAGAAAACCGATTCAGTCATCCAGTGCCGGAGTCTCCGGCCGCAGCACGAGGAACGAAGCAATGAAGACGTTCATGAAGGCAGCAGCGGTGGCGGTGGCGGTGGTGGTGACGGGGTGCGGTGGTGGTGACAAGGCAGTCGTCCCGCAGGCCTCCGCCGCGCAGGTCGCGCAGAAGCCGGTGGGCGTGCGTGCCGTCACACCCGCCACGCAGCTGGAGTCGAGCGTCCTCAAGGCCACCGGCAGCGTGCGCTCCAAGCAGTCCGCGACATTGAGCGCGCAGGCATCCGGCACGCTCACGCGCGTCAGCGTGGACGTGGGCGACACGGTGAAGCGGGGCCAGGTGCTGGCACAGCTGGATACCTCCAACTCGCGCATCGCCGTCAACCAGGCGCGTGCCTCCAAGGCGGCGGCGGACGCGGCGCTGGATGGCGCGACGTCGGAGGTGGAGCGGACGCGTGTGCTCGCGCAGTCGGGCAGCCTCCCGCGCGCCTCGCTCGACAAGGCGGAGGTGGGCTTCCGTCAGGCGCAGGCCCAGGCGCAGCAGGCCGCCGCCGCCCTGGACAGCGCGCAGGAGTCCGTGCGCGACGCGACGCTCACGGCCCCCTTCGACGGCGTCATCACCAGCAAGAGCCGCAACGCGGGCGACTACGTGTCGCCGGGCACGGCCATCTTCGGACTGGTCAACACGCAGGCGCTGGAGGTGCGCGCCCCGGTGCCCGAGTCACTCGTGGACCGCGTGTCGGTGGGCACCGTCGTGAAGGGCACGCTCAATCCCTCCGGCGCGCCCTTCGAGGCGAAGGTGAAGAGCCTGGGCGCCACCATCGACGAGCAGACGCGCACCGTGGAGGTGCTCGCGGAGGTGCTGCCGGCGAAGGACGCCGGTGCGCGGCTGCGCGCGGGCGCCCTGGTGGAGCTGGACTTCTCCAGCGTGGCGGCCTCCGACAACGCACCGGAGCAGGCGGGCCTCTTCCTGCCCACGCAGGCCGTCAACGCCCGGGGCCAGCAGGGCTTCGTCTGGGTGGTGCAGGACGGCAAGGCGCAGCGCCGGGACGTCAAGGTGGAGCGCGTGCTGCCCGGCTTCGTGCGCGTGGTGCAGGGACTGGGCTCCGCCGACCGCGTCGTGGCCGACGCCAGCCTGCCGCTCCAGGACGGCACCGCGCTCCAGGTCGTCCAGTAGCCGGGCGCCTTCCTTCCCAACCCCTTTCACCGTCACGCCATCCCCATGCTCCAGACCTTCATCAAACACTCTGTCTTCACAGTCATGCTGATGGCGGCGGTCGTCGTCTTCGGCCTGTACGCCTATCCGCGCATCGGCGTGGACCAGTACCCGAACGTCGACATCCCCTACGTCTCGGTCACCACGCTCCTGCCGGGCGCGGACCCCGAGTCCATCGAGAAGAACGTCACCGACCCGCTGGAGGAGGCGCTCAACACGGTCAACGGCGTGGATGAGCTCAACTCCATCAACCTGGAGAACGTGAGCCAGGTGACCATCGCCTTCAAGCTGGGCACCGACGTGAACACCGCGGCCCAGGACGTGCGCGACCGCGTGCAGGCCACGCTGCGCTCACTGCCGGACGACATCGAGACGCCCGTCGTGGAGAAGTTCGACATCGGCGCGGCGCCCATCCTCACGCTGTCGCTCTCCGGCTCCCTGCCCGTGGACGAGCTGACGCGCGTGGCGGAGGACGTGGTGAAGCCCGCCCTCCAGAGCCAGCCGGGCGTGGGCAGCATCGGCGTGGTGGGTGGCCGGAAGCGCGAGGTGCAGCTGGTGGTGGACCCGCAGCGGCTGCGCGGCTACGGGCTGGCCGTTGGCGACGTGAGCCAGGCGCTCCAGTCGCAGAGCGTGGACCTGCCTGGCGGGCGCACCACGCAGGGCGGACGTGAGCGCATCGTCCGGCTGACGGCGGAGGCGCGCAGCGTGGGAGAGATTGGCGACATCATCGTCGCCAGCCCCAACGGCACCCCGGTGCGCGTGCGGGACGTGGCGGCGGTGGTGGACGGTGCGCAGGAGGCGCGCGGCCTGGCCCGCTCGGACACGGGCGCCGCCATCGCGCTCGTGGTGCGCAAGCAGTCCGGCGCCAACACGGTGCAGGTGGCCGAGGCCGTCAAGGAGTCCCTGGCGGAGCTCAACGCTCAGCTGCCCGAGGGCGTGACGGTCAGCACCATCAGCGACAACTCCACCAACATCCGCGCGTCCATCCACGCGGTGCAGGAGGACATGCTGCTGGGCGGCGTGCTGTCCGTGCTCATCGTGCTGCTGTTCCTGCGCAACCTGCGCTCGACGCTCGTCTCCGCCATCGCGCTGCCGGTGAGCGTCATCGGCACCTTCGCGGTGATGGCGCTCTTGGGTTTCACCTTCAACATCATCACCATGCTGGCGCTGACGCTCTCCATCGGCCTGCTCATCGACGACGCCATCGTGGTCATCGAGAACATCGTCCGTCACCTGGAGGAGGGGAAGACGCCCATGCAGGCGGCGCTGGAGGGCACGAAGCAGATTGTCATCGCGGTGCTCGCGGTGACGCTGGCCATCGTGGCGGTGTTCGTCCCCGTGGCCTTCATGGAGGGCATGATTGGCCAGTTCTTCTTCCAGTTCGGCGTCACGGTGGCCGTGGCGGTGCTCATCTCCTACGCGGTGTCGATGACGCTCACGCCCATGCTCTCCAGCCGCCTGCTCAAGGGGCACGGGCATGGCGCTCCCACCAATCGCGTGAGCGCGGCCATCGAGCGCGCGCTCGTCTGGGTGGAGAACGGGTATCGCCGCGTGCTGGGCGCAGTGCTCAACCGGCGGGGGCTGGCGGTGGCCGCGGCGGTGGGCGTGCTGGTGCTGACGCTGGGCATGGCCCGCTTCCTCAAGTTCACCTTCATCCCGCCCTCGGACAATGGCGCGGTGCGTGTGACGCTGGAGCTGCCCGTGGGCTCCACGCTGGAGGACACCGAGCGTGAGCTGGCCACCGTGGCCCAGCAGGCGCGCACCCTGGAGGGCGTGAAGGAGACGTTCAGCACCGCGGGCGGCGGCACGCTGGAGGAGGTGCACAAGGGCGAGGTGCTGGTGAACCTGGTGCCACGCAAGGAGCGCTCCTTCGACCAGGAGACCTTCAAGGTCCAGCTGCGCGCCGCGCTGGCGCAGCAGCCGGGCGTGCTGCTCACCGTGCAGGACGCGGCGGGCATTGGCGGTGGCCGCAACCAGCAGGTCCAGTACGTGCTGCGCGGCACGGACTGGTCCCAGGTCGTCGCCGGCAGCGAGAAGCTGCTCGCCGCGATGAAGTCCAACCCGGGCCTCACCGACGTGGACACCACGTTCCGCAGCGGCAAGCCGCAGTACGACGTGCGCATCGACCGTGAGCGGGCCGCGAAGCTGGGCGTGCCGGCCGCGCAGGTGGGGCTCTCGCTCCGTGCCTACCTGGGCCGCGACGAGTTCATGACCTACCGCGAGGGCGGTGAGACGTACGACGTGAAGCTGCGCCTGCCGGACGCCACGCTCGCCTCCGAGGAGGCGCTGGGACAGCTCACCGTGCGCTCCACGAGCGGACAGCTGGTGGAGCTGCGCAACGTGGCCAACATCACGCCTTCGGAAGGCCCGGTGCAGATCGACCGGCAGAACCAGCGGCGGCAGATCACCCTGCTCGCCAACCTGGCCCCGGGCTACACGCTGGGCGAGGGCATGGCGTACCTCACGGCGCAGGCCCAGCAGGACCTGCCCCAGGGCGTGGTGGGCAGCTTCGCCGGCAACGCGAAGGAGCTGGGCAAGACGACCGCTGCCTTCGCCACCGCGCTGGGGCTGGGCATCCTGCTGCTCTACATGATCCTGGCGGCGCAGTTCGGCAGCTACATCCACCCGTTCACCATCATGCTGTCGCTGCCCTTCGCGCTCATCGGTGCCATTGGCGCGCTGCTGCTGTCGGGCCACGCGCTGTCCATCTTCGCGCTCATCGGCGTCATCATGCTGATGGGCCTGGTGGTGAAGAACGGCATCCTGCTCGTGGACTTCACCCAGCAGCTGCGTGAGGCGGGCCGGAGCGCGCGTGATGCACTGCTGGAGGCCGCCCCCATGCGCCTGCGCCCCATCCTCATGACGACCATCGCGATGGTGGCCGGCATGGTGCCGGTGGCGCTCGCCAAGGGGGATGGCGCGGAGATGCGCGTGCCCATGGCGCTGGTCATCATCGGCGGCCTCATCAGCTCCACGGTGCTGACGCTGGTGGTGGTGCCCGTCGTCTACTCGCTGCTGGACGGAGTCTCCGCGCGCTTCAAGCGCCGCGAGGCGGACGCTCCGGTGGCGGTCCAACTCACGGAAGAAGGCGCGCACTGAGCGCGGCCATCCCCAAACCCTTTCAGCTCGACCTCCATCATGATCATCCCAGTGCTTCTCTCCAGCGTTCTGCTGACGCAGGCCCCCGGCGTGTCCGACCGGCCCGTTCAGTCCCCCATCCCCGAGCCGAAGGTGGCTCCGGCCACCGCGTTCCCGCTGCTCTCCCTCGAGGAGGCCATCGCCCTCGCGGAGAAGCAGAGCCCCAGCCTCGACGCCGCCCGCGCGCGGCTCCAGCAGTCCCGGGAGCTGGGCAACAAGGCCTGGTCGGGCTACCTGCCCAACGTCACCGCGAGCGGTTCGTACACCCGGTACCCGAGGGACGTGTCGTTCGCGCTCCCCGGAGCGCCGGACCCCATCACCTTGCAGAAGAAGGATCAGCTGGGCGGACAGCTCACCGCGCGGCAGGCGTTGATCGTCCCCACGCTGTGGCCCGCCATCCAGAACGCCTACCTGGGCGAGAAGGCGGCGGCGCTGACGGCGGAGAACACCCGGCGGGAGATCCTCTTCGCGGTGGCCCAGTCCTACCTCGGCGCCGCGAGCCTGCGGGAGGCCCTGGCGGTGAATGAGCAGCTCCTCGACGTCCGCCGGGGCTTCGAGCGCGATGCCGAGGCGCGCTTCCAGGCCGGCGACGCGGAGAAGCTGGCCGTCCTGCGCGCGACGCTGGACCGCAAGGAGGCGGAGCAGGCGGTGGTGCGCAGCCGCAACGCCTACGCCATCGCGAGGAGCGCCCTGGCCGCACTGCTCGCGCGGCCGGTGGACTTCGACGTGGCGCCACCGCAGGGCAATGCGGTCACCGTCCCCACCGAGGCCGGTGACGCGGCGGGCGCGGAGAAGACCGCGCTGGACCGGCGGCCGGACGCGGCGGCGGCGCGCCTCAACGTGGACGTCGCGCGCGGCGGCCGGAAGCAGATCCTCTTCGAGTACCTGCCCAACCTGTACGCCAACGGCAACTACTCGGCGGCGAACACCGCCGGGCTCACCGGCCAGAGCACCACCTGGACGGCGGGGCTGTCCCTGTCGTGGACGCTGTTCGACGGCGGCCTGCGCGAGGCCAACCTGCGCGAGTCCTCCGGGAAGATCGCCGAGGCGAACGCCAACCTGCGCGGCCTGGAAGAGAAGATTCGCGATGAGGTGCGCAAGTCCCGCAGCGAGCTGGAGAGCGCGGAGGTCAACCTCAGCACGGCCGATGAGCGGGTGAAGCTGGCTTGGGAGAGCGCGCGGCTGGCGAAGCAGAACTTCGACGCCGGGGCCACGACGTACCTCCAGGTGACGGACGTCAACGCGGCGCTCGCGAACGCCCAGCTGTCGGCCGTGGCCGAGTCGCTCAACGTGCGGCTGTCCCGCCTGGCACTGATGCGGGCCATGGGCCTCTTCGACCCCACGGGCCACTCCCTGGTTCAGCCGTAGCCATGGCGGACAGGTTCCTCCTGCTGTCCATGCTGCACGTCGTGGGGCTTCCTGACCTGGCCCTGGCGCAATCCTCCCCGGTGGGGTTCGGTTTCTAGCTGCCCTTCGGGGCACGGGCTTTCAAGATGACGGTCTTGTCACTCATCCCCAGGCAGCAGGCGGCCGTCATCGAGGCAGCGCGCGAAATCTTCGCACGCAGAAGCTTCCTGGAGGTCTCCCTGGGAGACATCGCGTACCGCGCGCGGCTGTCGGAGCGGCTGGTCCAGCAGCTGCGCGTGACGCCCCGGGCGCTGCGGGAGCTCATGCCGCTCGTGGAACCGCGGCTCGCGCGTCCCCCGGGCTCGCGAGGTCGCGATGCTGACGGCCATCTTCGAGGAGGGCAGGGAACAGGGCACCTTCGAGGTCCGCGACACCCGGGCTGCCGCACGAGCGCTGGCGCTGGGGTTCCAGCACGTCGAGTGCACGCTGCTGCGCGTCGGCCTGCCCCCGGGAGCGCTCATCCGTCCATGAGCGACGTGCGGTATCCTCGCGGGAAGGAGTGATTCCATCCCTATGCCAGGACCCCTCGTGAACCTCACCCAGCTGGGCCAATGCTCCGACGCCGAGCTCGAAGCGCTGCTGGAGCAGGCCGACTTCGGAAACTTCGAGCCCGGCCGGGACCTTCCGCCGCTGCGCGAACGGCTGCTCCGGCTGGAGCGCGAGCGCGGCCTCACGGAGGTCCACCGGCGCGTCTCCGAAAAGGTCCTGGCCGCGGGGGCACGGCTCGTGGAGACCCCGCGCTACATCGGCGTGCAACACAGCTTCGCGCTCAGTCCGGATGGGCGCCATCTCGCCATCGCGAGCGGCCGCCTCGACAAATTGCCCGGCGGAGACGTACGCATCTGGGAGCTGGCGACGGGGCGCGTGGTCGACGCCGTCGGGTTCGAGACGACGCAGGTCGGCTCCACGGGGGATCCCTCCTGCCTCCAGTGGTCGCCGTCAGGGGAGTGGCTCGGCGTCAACCTGGACGATGTCGTCGTGGGCGTGCTGAGGGCCTTCGCCGGAACCCCGCCTTCGTTCACCGCCGACGTCACCCGGCGCTGGGGCTCGCCGCCGGGGGCGGCTGTCATCAATCCCAAGACCGTGGAGAACAAGGGGCACCTGCCCGCATGGTGCTGGTCTCCGGATGAAACCCAGCTGTTCCTCTCCACCCCCGGCCCGGACGGCGCGCTGGGCTGCATCATCCCGTTCAGGGAGGGGGCCCGGGTCAACGAGGACGGTGAAGGGCTTCGCTGGTGCCCGGCCCGGTTGGACGGACGGCCTTCGAAATCGCAGCCGCATGCCTGGGTGCGGTGGAGCCCGGATGGCTCCCGCATCCATGGCTATTGCAAATACGAGTACGTGTCCGAGCCGCACCCCGACTCGGGCCAGGACGCCCATCCGTCCGCCTCCGTCATCGACGTGGGGAGCGGCGACCTCCAGTACCGCTTCGATGAGCTGAAGCTGCCGGTGGCGTTCTCGCCGGACGGCGCCCGCCTGGCCTACGGTGAAGAGCCGTCCCGGCTCGCCAACGGACACACCGGCCGCACGGTGTCCGACCTGAGCAAGGACTTCGGCGCGCGCATTCTCTCGGTCGCGGAATACGTCTGGTCCCGCGACGGCCGGCGTCTGGCCGTGCTCCTCAACGGTTACGAGTTCCCGCAGGTCCTCATCTTCGAGAACGGCAAGTTCCTGTGCCAGCTGGACCTGAAGCGCCGTTCGTTCGGGCTGTCCATGAAGAGCGGCGACCTGGGCCGTTGGGCCTGGTCGCCGGATGGCTCCATGGGCGCATGCCTGCTGCGCGAGGGAGGCATGGCCGAGCTGTGGAAGCGTGAAGGACTCAAGGTCGAGCTATGGAAGGTGGGGTCCTCGCCCAAGATGCTCCGGCGGCTCGAGGGCGCCAACGGCATCGACGGACTGGCCTGGGGCGCGGACGGCATGCTCGTGGGAGCGGGGCCCCATGCCATCGCCTTCTGGGACGTGAACACCGGAGAGCAGCGCTCCCGCTCCTCGTTGGAGTTGGAGCCGGGCCGCGTGCCGCCCCCGAGCGACTGGAACCCCTGGCCGGACGAGGTCGCACGGTTCATTCCGACCGAGCGCGGCTGGGACTTCACGCGAGCGCAGCCGGACGGCACCGTGGAGTGTCCTCCGGGTTCGCGGGAGAAGCTCGAGCCCCGGCTGATGTTCTCGGTGGGGGGACGCCATGCCTGGCCCTGGCGCTGGGCCGAGGGGACCCCGCATGCGCGCTGGGATTCCGGGGCACTTTCGCTCGTCGAGCCCCAGGCGGAGGCCGCGTTCGAGGAGCGGCGCGTCCCCGTGCCCGAAGGCGAGACGCTGGCAGCGAGAGACGCCCGGCACGGGACGTGGGGATTCCTGAAGCAATACGAGGCCCCCACGCGGCCCTTGGATCATTACAGGGCCGACCCGGTGTTCACGCACGGTCCCGCCATCAGCCGCGCCAACCTCACGCCGTATCTCGGCAAGGGGGTGATGCTGCGCCAGACGCAATATGGGACGTGGTACGCCCTCGGGGCCCTGCTCGAGGTCTCCGACGAGGGAATCCTCCTCCACCCGCGCGCTCCCATCGGCTCGTATCGCGAGCGGCTCCTGTCCTTCCGGGACATCCTCTGGATTGGACCGGCGGTGCCGCTCGACACGCCGGAGGGTTAGTGCCAGGTGCCCACGCCGAAGCCCCAGCCGAAGTAGCGGCGGGACACGTCGGCGAAGCCGCTGATGCGCCACGAGGTGTCGGGCGAGAACAAGCCGAAGACGGACCATTGGAAAAGCCGCAACTCCGCGCTGGCGGTGCCATGCAGACGAGGCCCGACGGTGTCGAAGCGGCTGGGTTCCAGGTAGCTGCCCGCGCGCAGCTGCAGCCGGTTCTCGAGGGGCTCCAGCTCGGCGCCGACGCGGGGTGAAATCGAGAGGTGCCGCCCGGAGCGCTCCAACTGCTGCGACAGGAAGGAGTCGAAGCCGATGGCATTCGGCACGGAGCCGCTGATGAGCACGGATCCGGTCAGCAGCAGCTTCGAGCGTGGCAGGGCCCTGTAGCGTTCCGCGCGGTCCGGGCCCCACGGCATCTGGAGCGGGCGGTCACCGAACTGCCAGGCGACGCCCGCTTCAATCTCCCAGGGGAGCCGGACGGAGGCGGGCAGGTAGAGGCCGGCGACCTTCACGTTGCCGGCCTCGTCCGCGGTGGTCGGACCGCCTGGGGTGAGCCCTCCCTGGACGGGAGCCCGGAGGGTCAGCGCGGCACGCAGCGGCAGCCCCATGGGCGTCCACAGGGCACCGGCCTCCACGTTGCCGCCGAACATGCTGGCGAGCTTGTTGTTCGCGTCCTCGGCGGTGTTGATCTCCAGGGTGACCGCGCGCAGCCCCACGCCCACCGTCAGTTCGCCATCCAGGAAGCCGCGTGCGAGCTGGAACTGGAAGCGGGTCATGCTCAGGTTGAGGAGCCGTCCGTTCGCGTCCTGTCCCAAGGCATAGGTCTGCAGTGACGCGGCGCCGCCCAGTCCCCAGGGGCCCCACTGAATCAGTCCGCCAATCTGGGTGAAGATGAAGTCGTCATTGGCGAAGCCCACCGAGCCGTTGTTGTCGAAGTCGCTGTCGCGCAGCGAGCTGGGAAACGTGAAGGCCAGCGACAGGTCGTAGTCGACGTGCTTGGACGAATAGAGCGAGCGCACGGCCGGAGCCGCCGTGTTGACGCTGATGCCCTCGACGCCCTCGGCGATGGGGGCATACGCGCCGGCAAGGCCGGACACCCGCACCGGCGCCAGCACCGGGCCCTGGTACACGTCGATGGCGTAGTTCGAGCTGGTGAGCGGCGGGTTGTCCGCGAGCGCCACACTGCTGGAGAGCAGGACGGCCACGGCCGCGAGCCGGGCGAGGGAGGAGGGACGGGGCGAGGCCATGGCGGAGCGAGCTCCCGCGAGAATACATGGCCCCTGGCGAGGCGCCGTCGTCCCGTTCGCTGCAACCCGGAGCCCTTTGGCTGCACCCGTCCGGAAGTGGACCCGCTTCGGGCGTAGACTCCACCGGCCGTGGAATCCACCTCTCCCGCCGCGCCGTCCGTGCTGCTGCCACTGCTGCGCCGCGTGCCGCTGCTGATGCTCGTCTGCGCGGTGCCGGGCGTCGTCACCGCGCTCCACACCTGGGTCTATGCCCAGGCCCGGGAGCCGGGCTACCCGCTCAGCCGGGCGCTGCTGGTGCAGGTGCCGCAATGGCAGTACTGGGCGTTCGCCACGCCCTTCATCCTCGCGCTCGGACAGCGCTTCCGCCTGGAGCGCGGCGTCTGGCCCCGGAGCCTCGCGGTCCTCCTGGCCGCGCTCGTCGCGGTCATGGTCCCCTACGTGAGCATCATCTACTTCGCCGCTCGGGCCACGGGAGAGACGTGGCTGCTGGAGAGCACCTGGGCGCGGATGCTGCCCTTGATGATGGCCAAGTACAGCGTCCTGTCCCTGCTCATCTACGGCGGCATCCTCGCCATCGGTTACGCCGTGGACTACCACCGCCGCTTCCGCGAGGGAGAGCTGGCCCAGGCCCACCTGGAGACGCGCCTCGCGCACGCGCAGCTGGACGCCCTGCGCGCGCAGCTCCACCCGCACTTCCTCTTCAACACGCTCAACGCCATCTCCGTGCTCGTGCGCAAGCAGGACACCGCCGGCTCCATCCGCATGCTCACCGGCGTCAGCGAGCTCCTGCGCATGGCCCTCCACACCACGGGCCGCCAGCAGGTCCCCTTCCACGAAGACGTGGACTTCCTGGAGCGCTACCTCGACATCGAGCAGACCCGCTTCCAGGACCGGCTCCAGGTGGTGCGCGCCATCGACCCGGCAACGCTGGGCGCGCTCGTGCCCAGCCTCATCCTCCAGCCCCTGGTGGAGAACGCCATCAAGCACGGCATCGCCACCCGCTCCGGTCCGGGACGCGTGGAGCTGCGCGCCGCGCGCGAAGGAGCCCGGCTGGTGCTGGAGGTGCTCGACGATGGCCCCGGGCTCGCACCCGGCTGGGACCGCCAGGACGGACGCATTGGCGTGGCCAACGTGCGCGACCGCCTGCGACAGCTCTACGGCGACCGCCACGTCTTCACGCTGGAGAACCGCGCCGGGGGCGGCGTGCGCGCCCGCCTGGAGCTGCCCTTCCAGTCCGCTGTGCCGGAGGCGCTCGGGGCATGAACGCGGCCGCAGCCATCCGCACGCTCGTCGTGGATGACGAGCCCCTGGCTCGCGAGGGCCTGCGCCTGCTGCTGGCCGCGGATCCGGAGGTCCGCGTGGTGGGCGAGGCCGGCAATGGACCGGAGGCGGTGCGCCTCATCCGCGAGCATCGGCCGGACCTGGTCCTGCTGGACGTGCAGATGCCGGAGCTCAACGGCTTCGAGGTGCTTGCGCGGCTGGGACCTGGCGAAGTGCCCGCCGTCATCTTCGTCACCGCGTATGACCAGTACGCGCTGCGCGCTTTCGACATCCACGCGCTCGACTACCTGCTCAAGCCCTTCCGCGACGACCGCTTCCACGACGCCATCGGCCGTGCCAAGGCGCAGGTCCGCATGGCGCGGATGTCCGACCTCAGCCAGCGGTTGATGTCCGTGCTCTCCACCTACGGCGAGCGAGACAGCACGCCCGCTCCGGCGCCGCCCGAGCCGTGGATGCGCCGGCTGGCCATCCGCGACGCGGGCCGGGTGGTGTTCCTCGACGTGGACGAAATCGAATACATCGAGGCCGCTGACTACTACGTGCAGATCCACGCGGGCGGGAAGGCCTACCTCCACCGCGAGACGATGCAGAGCCTGGAGGAGCGCCTGGAGCCGGAGCGCTTCATGCGCATCCACCGGTCGGCCATCGTGAACGCGCGCCGAATCCGCGAGCTGCGCAGCGAGGGCCGCAGGGACCTGGTCGTGGTGCTCACCTCCGGCGCGGAGCTGCGAGTCGCCCGCAGCCACCGCGAGAAGTTCCAGCACCTGCGCTGAACGTCGCGCGCCCCGTTCGCCGCACGGGCGGACCGGCTCGCCGCGAGGCAGTCCCCACCGGCTGAACACTTTCCCCGCGAGCCATTAGCGCGGGCACGGTGCCGTCCGCTCACTCCCCACGGAGGCACTTCCATGCCCGCGTCATCCGCCCTGGCCCCGCGCCAGCGCGCCCTGAGGTTGTCCGCCCTCGTCGTGTGCACGCTGCTCGCGGTGGCACCCGCGAGCGCCGCGCCGAACGCGTCGTATCCGCTCCCGCCTGCTTCCTCGCGCCATGAAGCACAGGTCCCGCAGGCGCGGGCCTTCGCCCAGAAGCTGCTCAAGGACTTTCAATTGCCGGGACTCTCCGTGGCCGTCGCGCATCGCGGTCAGGTCCTCTGGTCCGAAGGCTTTGGCTACGCGGACCTGGAGCAGTGCATCCCCGTCACCCCGCTGACCCGCTTCCGCGTGGGCAGCGTGTCCAAGGTGCTCACCGCCGCCGCCGTGGCCCGTCTGGTGGAGGAGGGGAGCTTGAACCTGGATGCCCCCATCCAGAAGTACGTGCCGGCCTTTCCCGTGAAGCCATGGCCCATCACCCCGCGCCAGCTCACCGGGCACCTGGCGGGCATCCGTCACTACCTGGACCGGGATGAAGCCATCTTCCAGGAGGCGAGGCACTTCAGCAGCCTCACCCAGGCACTGGGCCTCTTCCAGGACGACGCGCTGCTGTCCGAGCCCGGAACGGCCTATGCGTATTCCAGCTATGGCTTCAACCTGGTGGGCGCCGTGGTGGAGGGCGCCGCGCACGAGGAGTTCCTCCGCTACATGCAGCGCGCCGTCTTCGAGCCGCTGGGCATGCGCCACACCGGGGCGGATCATCCCCACCAGCTGATTCCCCACCGTACGCGCTTCTATGCGAACGGCCCGGAGGGCAGCCACCAGCACGCCGCCCACGTGGACAACAGCTACAAGTGGCCCGGCGGCGGCTTCCTCTCCACCGCCGAGGACCTCGTCGTCTTCGGCTCCGCGCACCTCCAGCCCGGCTTCCTGCGCAAGGAGACGCTGGCCCTCCTCTTCACCTCGCAGAAGCTCAAGTCAGGCAAGGAGACAGGCGTGGGCCTCGGCTGGCGCATCGGTGTCTCCGCGCAGGGACGGCGCATCCTCCACCACCGGGGCGCTATTGAAGGCGGCCGCGCGATGCTGATGCTCTTCCCGGACTCCCAGCTCGTCGTGGCCCTGCTGGGCAACACCTACGCGGACTTCGCGGAGGAGCAGGCCGCGCAGCTGGGGGAGATCTTCATGACCGCGCCCCGGTGAGCCTCACTTCCGCTTCCGGCCACGAGATTTCGACGGCGCCGGCTCGGCCAGCGTGGCCAGGGCATCCACGAAGAGCCGGACCTTGGGGGGAAGGTTCAGCCGGCTGGGATAGACGACGTGGATGGGCCGCATCGACGCGGGCCGGGGGCCGAAGAGGACCTTCAGCCGGCCGTCCCGGATGGCCTCCTGGCAGAGGATGTCCGGCACCCGCGCGATGCCGACCCCGGCGATGGCCGCGTCGCACGCGAGCTCGCTGTCGTTCACCATCAGGACCGGATCGATCCGGGACTTCACGCCCTCGGCCTCCCAGGTCTCGAACGCACTGAATCCAATGCAGCGCGCGGCCCCAAGCTCCCTGGCGGCCGGGATGCCGTGCTTCGACAGGAAGCGGGGGCTCGCCACGAAGCGGACCGCGCCCTCTCCCAGCTTTCGCGCCACGAGCGACGAATCATTGAGCGGGCCGATGTGGATGGCGACGTCGAACCCCTCTTCGATGAGGTGGACACGGCGGTCCGCCAGCACCAGCTCCACCCGCGCCTGGGGATAGCGACCGAGGAACTTCGAGATGACAGGCGTGAGGTAGCGCCGGCCGTAGAGCACCGGCGAGGAGACCCGGATCAGGCCGGTGGGATCCGCCTTGCCCTGCTGCACCTCGCTGTTCGCTTCCTCGATGAGCGCGGCGATGGCGGCGCAGCGCTCGGAGTACGTCACACCTGCCCCCGTCACGCGCAGTCGCCGCGTGGTCCGCTCCAGGAGCCGCACGCCCAGCCGCTCCTCCAGGTGGCGGATGCGCTCGCTGACGGTCTGCTTGGTGATGCCGAGCTTGAGCGCCGCGCGGGTGAAGCTCTCCTCGCGGACGACTGTCGCGAAGAGGAGCATGTCGGCCGGTGGAATCATGGTCGTCAAGATTAACCTGACAATGAGTTCGTCTGGGGCTGCATTGTCCGGGCACTCCGGCGGACGCATGGTGTGGCCTCACGCAACCCACAGGAGTGCCACCCATGAAGCTCTACTTCGCCCTCAGGACCCGAGCGGTCCGTCCCCGCTGGCTGTTGGAGGAACTCGGCGTGCCCTATGAGTTGGTCAGGCTCGACCTGGCCCGGCAGGAGAACACCACTCCTGAATACCTGGCGGTGCATCCGCTGGGAGACCTCCCCGCCCTGGTGGATGGGGACGTCACGCTGCTCGAGTCCCTGTCCATCTGTCTGCACCTGGCCGACCGGTTCCCGGAGAAGCATCTGGCGCCGCCGGTGGGGAGCGCGGAGCGCGGTCCATATTACGGCTGGATGGCCTTCGCCGAGCTGAGCCTCGACCCCCTGGTGATGGAGTTCTACCGGGACGCGCAGTCGCCGGTGGCGCGCGAAGTCCCAGAGGGGGAGGCCGCGAAGCTCAGGACCCGGCTCACGGCCGCCCTCGACCTCATCCAAGGGGGACTCGGCGGCCGTGAGTTCCTCGTGGGTGAGGCCTTCACCGCCGCCGATGTGGTGATGGCTTCCATCCTCCACCTGGCGAACACGCTGATGCTGCTCGACGGGTATCCGGAACTGGTGGCGTACGTCAGGCGCCACTCTCAACGCCCGGCGGTGCGCAGGGCGGTCTCTGGGTGATCCGCTACCAGGTCTTCGCCGCGGCGAGCGCCTCGTTGAAGTCCAGGCCGTTGACCCGCATCACCGCGAGCCAGTTGGTGAGCGGTGGCGAGGCGCGGTGAGCGGTGGGGCCACGACCGCACGCCTGCTTCCCAGGCGGTGTCGTATGAATTGACAGGCATATGACTTGATGGGTATATACGACCCATGGATTCAACGTTCGCGATCATCGCGGAGCCGAACCGCCGGGCCATCCTCAGCCTGCTGGCGGCGTCGGAGCACTCCGTCGGCGAAATCGAGCACCAGCTGCGGATGCCCCAGACGTCGGTGTCCAAGCACCTGCGCGTGCTGCGCGATGCCGGCTTCGTGGAGTCGCGCATCGATGCCCAGCGGCGCGTCTATCGCATCCGGCCGGAGCCGCTCATGGAGGTCGATGAGTGGCTCGCGCCATTCCGGCGCTTCTGGGCGGCCCACGTGGACGCGCTCGAACGCCATCTCGACCGGATGGACCAGGAACCCGAACCCAAGAAGGGAAAGAAACGATGAGCCACCGTGCGAAGTACACGCCCGGCCCCGCGGCCGGAGCCAGTGTCCAGAAGGCAGGCGACAAGTGGACGCTCGTCCTCGTCCGGGACCTGCGTCATCCCCCGGCGAAGGTGTGGAAGGCGCTGACCGACCCCGCGCACCTGTCTGAATGGGCGCCGTTCGACGCGGACCGGAACATGTCCAGCGTGGGGCCGGTGAAGCTCTCCACGGTCGGTGCGCCGACGCCCATGGTCGCCGAGACCACCGTGAGGCGGGCGGAAGAGCCGAAGCTGCTCGAGTACAGCTGGGGGCAGCAGGACCTGCGCTGGGAGCTGGAGGCGACGGGCGTCGGCGGTACCCGGCTCACGCTCTGGCACAACATCGACAGGGGCTTCATCTCGTGGGGCGCCGCGGGCTGGCACATCTGCTTCGACGTGCTCGATCAGCTCCTCTCGGGCGACCCGATGGGCCGCATCGTGGGGCCCGATGCGATGCAGTACGACTGGCAGCGCTTGAATTCCGAGTACGCGGCGCAGTTCGGGGTCCAGAGTCCCACCTGGAAGGCCAGCAACTCGAAGGAGTGAAGGAACACACCATGGAATCGACCCTGCCGAAGCCGGCGCTCGTCGCCGCCAGGACGTCCCCCAAAGCCGTGACCATCACCTTCTGGATCGCCACCGCGCTCTTCTGCCTGGAGATGGGCTTCACCGCCTACGCGCAGTTGAACCTGCGGGACGCGGCGGAAGGGTTCACCCGGCTCGGCTTCCCCAGCTACTTCCGGGTGGAGCTGGCGTGGGCCAAGTTGCTCGGAATCCTGGTGCTGCTCGCACCGGTGCCGACGCGCCTCAAGGAGTGGGCCTACGCCGGCTTCGCCATCAATCTGGTCTCGGCGCTCATCGCCCACTTCGCGATGGGAGATGGCCCGGAGGCGTGGGCCTTCGCTGCGGTCACCGGCGTGCTCTGGGTGCTCTCGTACGGCTCCTGGCGCAGCTTGCAGGCGGGGCGGGCATGAAGAAGGCCGTCGCGACGGAGTCCGCGTCCAAGTTGATCGACCAGCGGATCCAGGACCTGGGGGACTGGCGTGGGAAGACGCTCGCGAAGGTGCGCGCGCTCATCCACGCAGCGGACCCCGAGGTCGTCGAGGAGTGGAAGTGGATGGGGACCCCTGTCTGGTCCCACGACGGCATCATCTGCACGGGCGAGTCGTACAAGGCCGCCGTCAAGCTGACGTTCATCAAGGGGGCCGCGTTGAATGACGCTTCAGGGCTCTTCAACTCCAGCCTCGACGGGAACGTCCGGCGCGCCATCGACATCCACGAAGGCGACAAGATCAACGAAGCAGCCTTCAAGGCGCTCATCCGCGCCGCGGTGGTGCTCAACCTCGAAGGCAAGAGCAAGCCGAAGGCCTCGCGCGCGAAGCGCAAGCCAACTCCGAAGTAACTGTGAGAGGCTTACCGGACGGCCGCATCCCCCTCCGCAGGAGAGCCTCCGATGCTTCGTCCCGCTGTCCGGAAGCCTTTCATCCCGTTGACCCTGGCCACCGTGCTGATGGCGCTCGGTGTCCTGCTCATCGCGCCGCCCGCCTGGGCGGAGAAGCCCGCGAAGCCCACGTCCCGGCCCGCGGACCGGCACTACATCCGCAAGGTCGACCAGTCCTCCGTCGCCAAGGACAAGAACACCGTCATCGAGTCGCGGGTCGATGTCAGCCGGGATGTGAAGGACATCAACGACGGCAAGGCCAAGAAGGGCAGCGATTCGGGGACCGTGACCTGGACGCTTGGCGGGCGGACCTATGGGGCCCACGACAATGGTACGCTGTATCCCATCCGTGGCACCGGGTTCCATGAGCTGAACCGCTCGGCCTTCAAGGCATTGGGGGTCTACAACAAGTTTGACGACACCCCGCGCGCCAAGGAGATCCTGGACAAGATGGGCACGTCCCAGGGCGACAGGAACGCCGCGCTCAAGGCGCACAAAGCGGGTTGAGAGGGAGAGCCATGCAGCCGGAAAGACAGGTTGTCGGATTCATCGCGCGGGGCGCCGTGGAGGAAGGACGCCTCTTCGACAGCATCGGCCGCGCGCTCGGTCTCCCTCCCGAAGGTGTGGCGCGCTTCGACGTGGACGGCCCCTCGGATGCGGCGGTGCTCGTCGAGACCGCGCTCCGGTCCAAAGGCTTCCGCACGGATGTGACCCTCTACGTCGATGTCTCCCGCACTCGGGAGTCCTCGGGGCTCACGTCGGTGGAGGTGGCCACCCGGGTCGCCGAACTGCTTGGCGAGGAGCTCCTTGTCTCTCCTCCCGCGGACGACCCGGCGGTCGCCACCTCCTGGTTCCTCGTCACGCCCGAAGGCAAGCGCTTCCGGGCCAGTGAAGCCTCTTCCGGTCATGACGAGGACGACGAGGACTCCGTCGATATCGACCGGGCCTCCCTGCGCCCCCTGTAGTGGGCGCGGGTGGACCGGGTTGGTGAGCCCGCGTCACCAGGGGATGACGCCCTGGTCGTCCGAGTAGGTGCCCGTGGGGCCGTCCGGTCCGAGGAGCGCCATGCGCACGGGCGCGCGCGCGGCCTGCTCGACGGTGCGGGTACCCTGGAAGTTGTTGAGGTCCGTGGCAGTGAAGCCCGGGCACACCGCGTTCACCTTGATGCGGGTCGACTCCAGGTCCAGGGCGAAGGCGAGCGTGATGGCGTTGAGGGCTGACTTCGACGACGAGTAGACCCCGTACATCGCGCGGTACGGGTTCGCCGGGTCCGAGTTGTTCGTGAGCGAGCCGACCCCGCTCGAGACGTTGACGATGCGCCCCGCCGGCGCTTCCCGAAGGAGCGGGAGCATCGCTTGCGTGACGGCGATCACGCCGAACACGTTCGTCTCGAACACGGTGCGGAACTCGTCGAGCGGCGCGACGGCCGCACGGCCCGCCTTCGCGCGCTCCGCCAGCGGCTGGCCCGGCTTGGGCGCCTGCCTGCCCGAACGGGCGATGCCCGCGTTGTTCACGAGCACGTCCAGGCGACCCAGCTCCTGGCGGATGCGCTCCGCCGCGGCCGAGATCGACTTCGCGTCCGTGACGTCGAGCGCGAGCGCACGGGCATCACCGGCGACGGTCTTCGCCGCCGCCTCGCCACGGGCGAGGTCACGTGAGCCGACGAGCACCGTGAAGCCGTGCGCGACGAGGTCCTTGGCGATCTGCAATCCGATGCCCTTGTTTGCCCCGGTGACGAGGGCGACTTGTTTGTCGTTCATGCCCGGGGAGATACGGGGGCAGGTGCCACGCGCGCTTGGCGCTTCTTGGCGGAGATTTCGTGCCAAGAAACGCCAAGCCAGGGCCGCCGGAGCTCCTTACACTGAGGGGATGTTCACCCTCGACGCGATCCCGGTCTCGGTCCCTGGCCTGCGGGCCGTGCGCATGACGACCGACCTGCTTCGCGTCGGCATGAAGGAATTCCACGCGTCCATGCGCATTGAGCGCGGGCGCAGCGAGTGGTGGGGGCGTGGCCGGGTCTGGACTGGCGGGCCCGGTGAGATCCACCTGAAGCAGCCGGGCGACGTGCACCGAGACGTCGCGCACGACGGGACGATGACCTACCAGGCCGTCGTGCTGCCCGAGCGCGACATCGAGCGCATCCGCCATGAGGGGAAGGTCGTCGCGCATCCCCACTTCAAGCCCGGCGACGAGCGGGGCCTTGCCTTCCAGCGTCTCCACGACGCGGTCGCCGCGGGCGCGGATCGCCTTACGCTGGAGGTCGCGGTGGTCGAAGCCGTGGAGGCGTTCACGGTCTTGAGGGGCGCCACGCCGGACCACACGCGGCCGGTGCGACGGGCGATGGAGTACCTCCGCGAGCGCGTGGGGGACGCCATCACGCTGGATGACCTCGCGGACCATGCTGGCTACGACAAGTTCCATCTCTGCCGCGCGTTCCGCGCCCAGGTCGGGATGCCGCCGCACGCGTACCTCACGCACCTGCGCATCGCATGGGCGAAGGTGTTGCTCGAAAGCGGCCTCCGGGCGTCGGAGGTCGCGACGCGCGTCGGCTTCTACGACCAGAGTCAGCTGAACCGCCACTTCCGGCGCATCGTCGGAACGACTCCAGCGCGATACGCGAGCACGAGGCCGGAGTGGCGCATCCAGGCGTAGCCGCTCGATGAGCCCTAGGGGGTGTCCCTAATTATCTGAAGAAAGGTGCTGGAGGCCGAGCGGCCGCCAGCCCCGTGGGCAGGGTTGAGCTTGCAGGGAAAGGAAGAGCTGAGCACCCCTGGTGAGTGCACCGACATG